>DATJBA010000087.1:0-2854 GCA_035515675.1 Mycobacterium sp. | reverse complement strand
GCATCGCGGCCTACAACACGACCCGATCCCTGGCCCGCGCGATCGTCACCGACACCGGTTATGCGCGCGCCGACGACGACGCCCACACTCTCATCCGCACTGCGCTTGCAAGCTCCGGCGACATCATCCCCGATCATCGCGTCCTGCATATCCGGCTCGACCCGCTGCCCACACCACGGCAGACCGCCGCCATCGCCGAACTCTGCCAAGCCCTCAACGCCACCGACAGCGTCTACCCGGGCACCACGCTCACCCTGCGCTACAGCATGAAATCCCACCCAGCACCGCACACCAATTAGTGCGCTATGTCTGGAGTCCTGAGCACAGCGTAACCGGTAGGCGTAACGCTTCTGTTATGGCCGCTCCGCGGCTACGATGCTTGATGTGTGGTGCCGTGTTCTACGGTCGCGCCGACGCGCGCTACTGCTGCGGGGCGTGCCGCCAAAAAGCCCACCGGGCACGCGTTCGTGAACAGGGCGCAGCGCCATCCAAGCCCGGAATGCCGCCATTCGCCGGAGCGCACGAGACATCCGTGAGCAAGCGCAGGCGGCGCGGAAGCAATCCGCGGGGCGCCGCGAGTCACCCGCAGCAATGATCGCGACAACCGGTTCAAGTAACCAGCCTGCGCGGTCATAACTTACACAAGGGCCAGCCAGTAAAGGGGCTAACAGCTGGAGCCATTTCGCGTCGTCACCCCGGGGCCACTTCGGGGGTTGACATTGCGACATTTTGCCCGAGCTTCAGTTAGCTCTGGTGAAGAGACATGCTTCAGAGTTCGAGCCCGCAATCCAGGCCTTGGTCCTGCTGACGACCGAGGTGCTGGTCGACACAGCGCTGACGCTCCGCGACCAGCTCGGCGTTTGCGCCACACCAGTTTCGGTACGCCGCACGTCTGCGGTGTAACGGAGTAGGTGCGGCGGTCGAGCAGCCGGCGGACCCGATCGGGTAGCTGGTCGCGGTCCTCTGTCTCCGTAGCGATGTCGTGGGGCGACCCGAACTCACGGCGGCCCATGGCCTACGCGGATAGCTGCGCGAGACAGACAGGATCTGATCGACCTCGTTTCTCTAATCCGAAAATAATGGTGACCCGGTATCGGGTTTACGCCGCTGGGGTGAGGGTGACGGTATAGCCGAGGGCCTGCAGTTGGCGGATGTGGTTGCGTTTCTTGGTCTCTGAGTTAACGTGGCGGGTGAAATGATCGGCGCCGAGATCGGTGAACACGGCCTGTTCGTCGGAGAGCAGGTGCCAGACGATCACCAGGATCGAGCGCCCGACGGCGACGATCGCGCGTTTCTTGCCGCGTCGTTTGGCGATCCGGCGGTAACGCTCCCCGAGGAATGTGTCGGTTCGGCCGGCCACGACCGCCGACTCGCCGAGGACCCGGGCAAGGTAGCGGTTGCCGTGTCCGCTGGATCGGTTGCCCTTGGACTTGCCGGCCGAGGAGCAGATACCGGGAGAGAACTTCGCCCACGAGCACAGGTGCCCGGCGGTGGGGAACCGGGACAGGTCGATCCCGACCTCGGCCACGATGACCGCGGCGGCGACCGGGCCGACGCCCGGGATGTCATCGAGGCGGGCCGCCGCTGAGGCGAAAGGGGCCAATTGGGCCTCGATCTGGGCGTCGACTGCGGCGATGTCGGCGTCGATCGCGTCGATGCGGCCCAGCATCCGGGTGAGCAAGAATGCGTGGTGGTCATCGAAGTGCCCGTTAAACGCCTCCTCGAGCAGACCGATCTTGGCCCGCATCCTCGCCCGCGCCAACTGTGCCAGCACCTTGGGGTCGCGCTGCCCGGCGATCAGGGCGGCCATCATCGCCCGCCCGGAAACCCCGAAAATGTCGCTGGCCACGACGGAGAGTTTGATGCAGGCGTCCTCGAGGAGCTTTTCCACCCGGTTCTTCTCCGCGGTGCGCGCGCCGAGCAGATCGATGCGGTAGCGGGTCAGATCCCGCAACTGCCGAATCGGTTTGGGCGGCACGAAACTGGGCCGCAGCATCTGTCGTTCGGCGACCTTGCACAGCCAGACCGCATCCAGCTTGTCGCTTTTAGGCCGACCGGGCAGATGTTTGACGTCGCGGGCATTGACCAGCCAGGGGTCTAGGCCGTGCGCCTCAAGCAGGTAGAACACCGGTCTCCAGTAGTCGCTAGTGGCCTCCATCACCACCCGCTGCACACCAAGGTCGACCAGATGATTGGCCAACTCGGTCAACGCCCTGGTCATCGTCGAATGGGTGGACACCTCCTGCAGTCGTTTCTTCGCCTCCGCGCCGGCGGGGACCCGCACACAACACACCACCTCGGTCTTGCCGATATCCAGGGCCGCGACCCTGGCGATGATCTGTTCCTCATCGTGGGATTCAGTCAACATCGTGTTCTCCTCACTGGCTTGCAACCGCGACCTACTCAGGTGGTCGCCAAGTGGGAATCGCAAGGGAACAGCAGAATCTAATCCTCGTGCTCAACGGCAACAGTGAAGGGCCCACGGCGCGATCCCCAGCGCCCGGCTAGATTACGGCCTCGAAGGACCATAGAAAAACGGCGTCGACAAGGCGACCACCACGCCATTTTCAACCCGGAACGGGCGTCCCACCAGGGACACTTTGGCTAGATTCGAGACGGTTCATTTGAACGCAACGACGGCGAGCTAGCCGCGGGACTAGAGGAACTTGAGGATCTCAGCAAGTGGGCGGCGAGGCGTGGGTGGCGGAGCGCTGTCGGGCGGGGGCATGGTTCCCACCCGGATCAATACCTGTGGCAGCCCGGGCGTTCGAATCACGTCACGCACGATGTCGCGGCTGGCGCCCAGTTCGATCATGTGCGTCAGCGTGCAGGTCGCCAGGCCGGCGATCGTGCA
>DATJBA010000086.1:0-3359 GCA_035515675.1 Mycobacterium sp. | reverse complement strand
GTAAACATTCAGCCCCGAGCTTGACGTGCGATTCTCGCGCCGTGTTGTGTTGGTGTGACGGATTGACTGCCGGTGGAATTCGGCGGGTGTGTGGCACGGACCGGGCTGGGCGGTCAGGCGGGGGCTGGGTCGGGCGGTATCCAGGGGTGGCCGAGGATCGCCTCGCGCATGGCGGCCATGACGTTGTGGCCGTGCTTGGCGGCGGTGGACAGGTAGCCGCGGATGCGGTACCGGTCTTTGGTGGCCGCCTCGTTGGTGAGTCGGCCGGAGATCTTCTGCTGGGTCTTGGCCGGGCGTAGGTCGCGTTCGGCGAGGTTGTTGGTGGCCGGTATCCGCGGGTCGGTGGTGAAGCGCAGCACGTCGGGCTGCCGGTCGCGCAGCATCTCGAGCAGGAGCCGGGTCGTGCGCTCGCCGGGCCGGTTGCCGTGGCGGGTGGTTTCGGAAAGTCCCACGCGCACACCGGATTCGAACTCGCCGATCAGCGTGTCGCGCAGCGCGGTGTCGATGGCGGTGCGTCCGGTCTGGCGGGCGAGGTTGGTGGCGTGGATGAGCCCACGCAGTGCGCGAGCGACCTGGGGCGGCCATTCCGCGTCGGGGTAGGTCTGGGCGGCGGCGTCGAGGTCGCGCAGGAGGTGCGCGCAGCACAGTTGGTGGGTCGGCTCGCCGATCTTGCCCGAGTCGTAGAGGTGGTAGCGGTCGTGCACCACGATCGAGCCGTTCGCGGCGAGATCGGCGAACACGAACTTCGTGAAGGTGTCCAGGTCGCGGTCGCCGAGCAGGTAGTGCGTGTACAGCTCGGTACACGCGACCAGCAGGTACTTCTCGGCCTTCTTGCGTCCCGGCCGCGGCGTCTTCGACCCGACGCGCAGCGGGGTCTCGTCGCAGCACACCACCCGGGCGAGGGTGATCAGCGTGCGGATGCGCTTGTCCACCTCGACAAGCAGCCGCGCGGCCCGCTCGATCAGCGAGTGCACGAACCCCACCGACGGTTTGGCGCCGGTCAACGACTCCAGCAGCCGCACGCACCGCTCGACCGGGATGTGCTGCACCACTAGCAGATACACCGCGAACGCGGCCAGGTTCGGCCCGTAGCCGACCGGGCCGGAGCGCGCACCCTCGGGACGGGCGGCGACATGGGTGGCGCCGCAGCCACGGCAGACCACCTCGTGCTGGTCGTATTGCGTGATGGCGACCGACACCAGCGGGATCTCGTGCTGCTGGTAGCGGTCCACGATCCCCAGGTCGGCGGCGTCGGCCAGGTCGCGTCCACAGCCGCAGCGCCCGCACGGGAACCGGTCCACCCGCTCGGCCGGATCATCGACCCAGGCCAGATGCGATCCCGGCGCGCCGGGCTGCTTGCCCCGCGAGCGTGTCGGGCCGCGCCCGGGTCGCGGCTTGGGTGCCGGCGCCGACCTGCCGGGATCGTCGTCGCGGCGAGGGCGGCATCGAGGAGTTCCCGCTGTTGCGCGACAACAGATGCTCCAGCCGCGCCAGCCTCACCCCCAGCTGCGCGTTCGCCGCACGCAGCTGCTCGTTGCTTTCGGTCAAGGCGGCGATCTGCCCGGCCTGCGCGATGACCAGCCCGATCAGCTGCTCCCGCGACATCTCCTCCAGACCGGCCACCCAATGATCACACCAGCATCACCCGCCACACCCATCACCGACACGCCGAAACAACAGCCCCGTAAGCAACAACAGTCACACGGCGGGAATGTCGTCGCCCGCAGCCGCGGCCAAGGCGGCCTCATCGACTCGCCAGCTCTCCCATCCGCGCTCCTCATCGACTTGGACCTCGAGCACGCCCGCCCGCCTCAGCCGCTCAGCCGCCGCCCCGATCGCCCCCCGCAGAAGCGAAGCCTGCCGCATCACGCCCAACGCCGTGACATACCACCTCCCCGGCCGCGACCGCCCCCAACCCTCGCGCCGCAGGCTCGATGTCGCGGCCACGATCACGCCGAACACAAACAGTGCCTCCGGATCGGCCAGCGCAACGATCACGTCGCGAAAATGCCTGACAGCCATGAGCCGTCAGCATACGAGACCCACATCCGCAGGCACACCGGCAACCGACGATCAAACCTCACGAACCGGCTGAATGTTTACTCCGGTGGTGCATGCCAGCGAATGCCAACGTTTCGACTCCTACGTCGTGAAGGGCCCACGCGAGGAAGACTGTGAATTTTTCATCGGAGCTATCGGAAAAGATGGGTACGGCAGGTTTTTCATCTACCGAGGGGGCACCGGGATTTGCGTGCGGCCCAATCGGTATGCGCTTGCGCGGTCGTTGTGGGTACCTCTTGAGCCTGACCAGCTGGCGTTGCACGAATGCGATCACCCGTTGTGTGTGAAAGTCTGCGCGGCCGACGCGCCGCGCAGACACGTCGTTGCCGGCGATCAGATCGAGAACATGCGGCGCATGGCGCGGATGCGCCGCGGTGGGGGTCGCAGAGCGATTTCCAGTGATGGTCTACATGCGCGGCGGCAGCAGTCGGTGGCGTTGCGCGCGGTGCTGCGCGAGCGGGGTTGGGATCGCGACGCGGTGGAAGCGGCGCTACTGGGTGACATGCCGACGCTGTGGTGATCGATGCGCTGGGTTGGTGGTAGCCGGCCAGCGCAGTGGGTGCCGCGTGATTGCGGCAAGTGGCGTCGATGCGCTCGATGCGGTAGAGGGCGGTGTAGGTGGCCCAGGAGACGACCACGATGTAGGCGCCCGATATCGCGCTAGTCAGGTCGGGCCCGAACGTGGGCTGGTGTGCTTCTTGTGCGTCGGCGATGGCATGCAGGGCGATGTTAGCGTCGTCGACGGTGTGAAACTGCAGGCCGGTCGCCGGCTCGCGTATTCCGCTGGCGTAGATCTTCAGTTCGCGGACCTCAAAGCTGGGCTGCGCATGCGGCGACAAAGCGTATGGACGGCCCGTTTGTTGTGCGGGGGCGGTGCATCGGCGGGAGAATACGCGTGTGCGAGTACCTGTGGTGAGCGTGCCGGCGCGCAGCAGCGCAGGATCGAGCAGATATGTTTGGCGTTGAGGGCCGATGCAGTCGATCCATTTGACGTCGACGCGGTGCTCGTCGACCTCGACGATGATCCCGTGGATGCTGTAGTGGGTGTAGGTCGCGCACAAGGCGGCCAGCTTGGCAGAGTCGGCGGCGCTGACAAGCTGACCGATGCGGAAGTCGTTGGCGCTCATGGTTGTCGCGTCTCTAGTCGCGATTGCGGTGTGAACCGTCCCCGGTTTCTTGCGCACTTCCTTTGTTGGGAAGGATGGCGCGATGTCAATCAGGTACGACGAGAACACCAAGGTCAGAGCGGTGCGATTAGTCCGGGAGCACCGCGACGACTACGGCTCGGAGTGGGCGGC
>DATJBA010000085.1:0-10152 GCA_035515675.1 Mycobacterium sp. | reverse complement strand
ATCACCGTGCAGTTCCCGCCGGCCAGCGCGGGCGCGATCTTCCACGCCGCCATCAGCAACGGGAAGTTGAACGGGATGATCTGTCCCACCACACCCAAGGGCTCGTGGAAGTGGTAGGCGACGGTGTCCTTGTCGATCTCGCAACTCGAGCCCTCCAGCGCCCGGGTCTCACCGGCGAAGTACCGGAAATGATCGACGGAGAGCGGGATGTCAGCGGCCAGCGTCTCGCGGACCGGCTTGCCGTTGTCCCAGGTCTCCGCCACCGCCAGCATCTCGAGGTTGTCCTCGATGGCATCGGCGACCTGGTTGAGGAGCTTGGCCCGCTCGGTCAACGACGTCTCGCCCCACGCCTTCTTCGCGGCGTGCGCGGCGTCGAGTGCCAACTCGACGTCCTCTGGGGTAGAGCGCGGCACCTGGGTGAACTGCTCGGCATTCGTCGGCGAGAGGTCGTCCATGTATTGCCCCTTGACCGGTGCGACCCACCGGCCGCCGATGAAGTTCTCGTAGCGGGGCTTGACCTCTACCGGGCTGCCGGGTTTCCCCGGTGCTTGGTAGACCGTGGACGCGGGCGGGCGGGTCGCCGTGGTCGTACTCATTTTCCACTCCAATCCTCAGAATGCTCTGGCAGCGTTTGTCCTACCTAGATCAGGATGCTCTCGACAGGGGCAGCCGCATAGCGACAAAAGTCCCAACTTCGCAGCGGATGTGGTGGCCCTCCCTTCGGCCCTTGCCGGAGCTGGTACCAACCGGCGGAAAATGCCCATACTCTGCCGGCTCCCGAATCGATAGACCCTCGACCCGCTGATCCTTGCGGATCTGCTCAAAGAGCTCCACGCGCGACCTCACCACTTGCGACCTCCACGCCAAAGAACCAGACCTGACGATGCCGCGCACGCGGCGACGCCGGCGTGGGGCAAGACCGCGCCGGCTGCGCGGGCGGCGATCCTCAATAAGATCGCCGACCGGATCGAGGAGAACCTGCAGGCGCTGGCGCTGACCGAATCTTGGGACAACGGCAAATTCAGCCGACGATCTTCACCGGCAACAACAAGATGCGGATCTTCCAGGAGGAGATCTTCGGACCGGTGGTAGCGGTGACGTCGTTCCGCGATTACGACGACGCCATCGGTATCGCCAACGACACCCTCTACGGTCTGGGTGCCGGCGTGTGGAGCCGCGACCGCAACACCACCTACCGGGCCGGCCGCGACATCCAGGCCGGCCGGGTGTGGATCAACTGCTACCACGCCTACCCTGCCCACGCGGCGTTCGGCGGCTACAAGCAGTCCGGCATCGGCCGAGAAACCCACAAGATGATGCTCAACCACTACCAGCACGTCAAGAACCTGATGGTGTCCTACAGCAGGAACGCGCTGGGATTCTTCTGATCGCGAATCCGTCTGCCACCGTTTATATCTCACAAAAAGCGAAAGACCGATGACACAGTCCATCGACACCCCGTTGACAACAAACACCTACACCGACACCGTGCGTGCCGCTGTCGTCACCGAATTCGGTGCGCCACTGCAGATCTCCGAACTGGAACTGCCCACGCCCGGTGACGGCGAGGCGCTGGTGAAGTTGGAGACCTCGGGTGTTTGTCACACCGACCTCCATGCAGCGCATGGTGATTGGCCCGTCGAACCGCAACCGCTGTTCATTGCCGGCCACGAGGGCTACGGCACCGTCGTCGGACTCGGTGAAGGGGTTGACGACCTGCAAGTCGGCGACAAGGTCGGAAACGCCTGGCTCTGGTCGGCTTGCGGCAGTTGCGAATACTGCCGCACCGGCTGGGAAACGCTGTGTGAGAACCAGCGCAACGGTCACCGACACTCGACCGGGCCAATGGGTGGCGATCCCCGGCATCGGCGGCCTGGGGCATGTCGCGGTGCAGTACGCCTGCGAGATGGGCTTGCGAGTGGTAGCCATCGACGTGGACGACTCGAAACTGGCGTTGGCGCTCGGCTGGGCGCCAAGGTCATCGTGAACACCCGCACCCGGGACGTCGTCACCGAGGTGCAGCGGGCGACGGGGGGAGTGCATGGCGGAGGGTCACCGCCGTCCATCCACAGGCCTTCGCGCAGGCCATCGGTCTGGCCCGACGTGGCGGCTCCATCGTGTTCATCGGTCTGCCGCCGGACGACTTCCCCGTGCCGATCTTTGACATCACCTCGCCCCTCAAGGGCCTGACCATCCGCGGCTCGATCGTCGGAACGCGGCAAGACATGGACGAAGCGCTGGACTTCTACGCCCGCGGATTGGTCAAGCCGACAGTGACCAGCGCCCGCCTCGACGACATCGACGACGACCGGATGGAACGCGGCCTTATCGACGGTCGCATCGTCATCGACTTCCGAAACGGCCAGGCGGGGGCATAGTACCAAAGGCAAGCCAGCTGAGGACTAAAGGCTCTTAACGGCACGGCAAAATGTCGTTAACTTCAGGCCCCAGGGCGCGCCAATTCCTACCCCAGGGCGCGCCAATTCCTAGTTGTTCCGTGTTGTTCCGTGCCAGCTCTGAGCCGACACACCAGGAGTAGGAGGAAGTCCATGTCATTCGTGACCGCACAGCCAGAGATGTTGGCGGCAGCAGCCGGCAACTTAAGCGCCATTCTCTCGGGGCTAGCTGCCGGGAACGCGGTAGCGGCGGGCCCGACGACCGGGGTGGTTCCAGCGGCCGTCGACGAGGTATCAGTGCTGACAGCGGCGCAGTTCGCCGCGCAGGGAGTCAGGTACCAGGCGATCAGCGCCCAAGCCGCGGCGATTCACGAATTGTTCGTGACCACCTTGGCGACCAGCGCCGGCTCGTATGCGGCCACCGAGGTCGCCAACGCGATCACGGCCGGCTGAAGGAGGGGTGAGCAATGGATTTCGCGGCGCTAGCACCGGAGATCAACTCCGGGCGCATGTATGCCGGTCCCGGCGCCGGGTCGATGCTGGCCGCCGCGGCGGCCTGGGACGCGCTGGCCGCCGACCTGCACGCCACCGCGGCGAACTACGGGTCGGTGATCTCCGGGCTGACCAGCGGGCCGTGGCTGGGTCCGGCGTCGGTGCCGATGGCGGCCCAGGCGGCGGCCCAGGTGGCGTGGCTGGGTGCGACCGCCACCGAGGCTGAGCAGGCCGGCGCCCAGGCCAAGGCGGCGGCCAGCGCGTATGGGGCCGCGTTTGCGATGACGGTGCCCCCGCCGGTGATCGCAGCCAACCGCGCCCTGCTGGCGGCGCTCGTCGCGACGAACATCCTCGGGCAAAACACCCCGGCGATCGCGGCCACCGAGGCCGACTACGCCGAGATGTGGGCCCAGGACGCCACCGCCATGTACGGCTACGCCGCCGCCTCGCAGCTGGCCGCCGCGCAGCTGATACCGACGACCCCGCCGCAGCAAGCCACCAACCCGGGCGGGCTCACCGCGCAGGGCGCCGCGGTCGCTCAGGCCATCGGTGCGCCGGCGGGAAACGTGCAGTCGATCCTGTCGACCGGCCAGCTGATGTCCGCGGTGCCCCAAGCGCTCCAAGCACTCGCATCGCCGTCAGCGACCATGGCCCAACCGACGCTGGGAGGGATCATACAAGACATACTGAGCTTCCAGGCCCCTCCGATTGTTAGTAGCTTGGCGGGGTTGCAGGGCGCCGCCGGCTTTCCGGGCATCGTAGGCACCATTTGGGGATCTGGCGCTGTCAGTGGTTACGGTTGGGGTATATGGGGGGCTCCCCCGGCGTCGGCGTTCGGCCTCGGCACGGTGCCCGCCGCGGCAGCCGCCTCGTCGGAGGGGCCGGGTGCGGCAGGTCTGGTATCGGCGTCGCGGTCGCTGGACGGGGCGGCGGTGTCGGCGGGTGTCGGCCGGGCGGCCTCGATCGGCGCCATGTCGGTGCCGCAGGGTTGGGCAATGGCGGCCCCGGCGATGCGCCTTGCCGCCGCGGGGGTGCCGACCACCAGCTTCGTCGCGGCGGGCGGCTCGGGCCTATTCGGCGGGATGCCCATATTTGGCGGGGCGCCGCTGATGACTTTGACCGGGCGCGGCATGGCTGATTCCCAAAACCGCCCGTCACCGGATAAGGACAACAGGGCACGATCAAAGGCTCATCAGCAACCTGCTCTCACCAATACGCTCAACGGCAAACCGATTACCGGTGAGAAGGTGTGTCCGTACTGCGCGGAGACAATCAAGGCAGCGGCGATAAAGTGTCGCTACTGCGGCTCCGATCTGTAGCCCACACCGACTAGTCCGCCGATTTCCCCTGTGCTTCATTGGTTATCTGCGGCCCGGCATTCCTCTAGCGAAGAGGACGGTACGAGCAAGTAACTTCCCGCATGCCGCGTCCGGTCCCCAAGTGTGACTGTTCACTGGGCCGAATGCCCAGGATTTGCAATGAGGCTTCCACGTAGGCCTGGGTGGAGGACACCAAGATGCGTGGGCCGGCGAACTGCGACGGGCAAACATCCCCCGTCTGCTCCCGCCACATATGAAGCCGAACGGCGAGATCATCCGCGATCTCTGCGGCGCTATCGGGCAGCTCACCGGTGAGCAGGTTGTTCAACTCGCTCGGATCCTCGGCAAGGTCGTAGAGTTCGCGTGCCGGCCGGGGGCCGGTCACAAATGGCGCGACGGCTTTCCCTGACGGACTGCCCTTGACGTCCAGCGGAAGATCAACGAGTTGCTCGGGGGCGAGGTTTTCGATGTAGCAGTACTCGTTGGTTCGGATCGCACGCATCGGATCAAACGAGTCATGGTAGGTCTTCTCGGTGAACACCTCATGGCGAACCGGGGTGGTGTCTGCGGCGGGCCGCAGCAGGTTCTCGGCATGGGAGACGCCTTGGACGTCAGGCGGTGTCTCGATGCCCAACAGATCCAGTAGCGTCGGTAACAGATCGACGCCGCTGAACAACTCGTCGTAGGTGCGCGCTGCGTGACGCAGGTGTGTGGGCGGCCGGATGACCAGCGAGATCTCGGTGCCAGCGTCGTACAACATCGATTTCGCACGGGGAAACGGTGCGCCGTGATCGCTGAAGAACACCACCCAGGTGTTCATGTCAAAACCGGTGTCGGCAAGCGCGTCCAGCAGTCGGCCGACCGCCGCGTCGGCGACGGCGATCGCGCCGTAGAAATCGGCGAAGTCGCCGCGAACCTCCGGAATGTCGGGTAGGTAGTCGGGCACCGCTATGTTCTGGAGCGGCGCGGGTTGGTAACGGTTATGCGACCAGGGCCGGTGGGTTTCAAAGAAGCCGGCCGTCAACAGGAACGGGCTGCCATTTTTGAGTGGGGCGCTCTCTGCGAGCCATTCTTGTGCCCTGGCGACCACGTATTCGCCGTGGGAGTCGGACACGTCGAACTCGTCGAAGCCGAGCCGCGACGGATGGGACGTCTCATGTTGCATCCCGAATAAGGCCGAATACCAGCCGGCCTCCCCCAGGATTTGCGGAAGCGTGCGCACGCCGTCGCGGTACTCGAAGCCGTGGTGCGCCAAGCCGATGAGGCCGTTGCTGTGCGGGTAGCGACCGGTGAAGATCGCTCCGCGCGAGGGTGAGCACTGCGGGGCGGCGGCGTATGCGCGGGTGAACAGGATGCCTTCACTGGCCAACCGGTCAAGGCGCGGGCTGCAGACTCCCGGACGCCCGTAGGCGCCGAGCCAACGGCCGGTGTCGTGCCAGTGGACGATGAGCAGATTGTCGCCTCTTTGACCTGCCACGGCCATCAAGCTTGCCGCAGCCTTGATCGCAACTTCTCACCGACGCGCCGCTGGACCGGCATCGAGCCGGCCTCATTTTATGAGCTCGGCGCGAACGACAAGCGGCAGCGAACCCACGACGATGGATTGGACCCCGCGAATAGGTCGACTGGCTGACCTAGTCGCGGTTCCTGGAGAACAGCTGCGGGCAGAACCAGAAGACCTTGAGTGCGTCCAAACAGATAGACGCGGCGATGAGTGGCGCGAAGTCCAGAACCGTTGATCGCCGCAGGCGCTGGAAGTCGACCGTGGTGTGGTCGTGGACGATGTCTACCCCTCCGGCCGCGCCGACGCGTGCGGCGGCGCTTCGCACCTTCAGCGCGTGCATGCCAAGATCGCCTCCAGCGATGGTGCGTGACGGGCCCATTAGCTAGTGTTGGCGGGCGACGATCACCGGGATGCGGGCTGCATGTACCACGGCGGTGCTGACCGATCCGAGCACCGTTCCGGCGAATCCGCCCCGGCCATGGCTGCCGACCACGACGAGTTGGGCGGACTCGGATTCATCGAGCAGATGGCGCGCTGGGCGGTCGAACACCAGCCGGCGGTGCACCGTGACGTCGGGATAGCGTTCCTGCCAACCAGCCAGGCGTTCCGCCAGGATTTCCGCTGCCCGGGATTGCAGGGCCGACCATTCCCTGCTCAGCACGCGCGAGGTCTCTGAGTCAGTCCAGGCGTGCAGAGCCACCAGGTCCACACCGCGGAAAGAGGCTTCGTCGAAGGCGACCGCGGTGGCCAGCTCCGATGCCGGCGAGCCGTCAACGCCGAGCAACACCGGTAATTGCGAGGGTCCCAGCACGATCGGGGCCTCATCGTGGATCACCGCGACCGGGCAGTGGGCATGGTGGACCAGCCCGGTGCTGACCGAGCCGAGCAGCGTCCGCTGCAGCGCATCTTGCCCGCGGTAGCCGACCACCATCATGTGCGCCTCTTTGGATACGTCAATCAGGGTCGGGACGGGCGCTGCGCACAGCAGTTCGCTGTCGATCTCGGGTGGGCTGCCCTCTTGCACGCTGTCTTGGGCAACCTTGATTGCGTCGGCGACAACCTTGCGGGCCTCTTCTTCGTGCCGTTGATAGATCTGGGCCGGGATGGGGGCGGCGGGCCAGACGGCTGGCGGGTTTGAGACGTGCACGAGGGTCAGTCCGATGTTGCGCATGGTTGCCTCGCGCGCGGCCCACCGTACGGCCATCGTCGATGACGGAGACCCGTCGACTCCGACCACGACTCCCGAATGTGTGCTGCGAGCAGACATTGCGCCGTCCTCCCTTGCGTGGACGCTCGCGACACTAGATGATCGGCGATCTCCGGTCAGGAGGCGTTGGTCCCGGTAGGAGTGGGTCTTAAGCCCCTTCGGCGGGGCGGACTAGTCGCGCCACACTTTGAGGATGACGCAGTTCGACGATCGCGGCGGCGCTGAGCGTCCATTGGCGCAACGACCAGCGTCGTTCCGCGGCGAGATGAGGTTGTTCGACGATCGTGTCGATGCGGGACGTCGGCTGGCCGGGCGCCTGGAATCGCTGCGCGGTCAGGATGTTGTCGTGCTGGGGTTGCCGCGCGGGGGGGTGCCGGTGGCGTTCGAAGTCGCTAAGGCGTTGGCCGCGCCGCTGGATGTGCTTGTGGTGCGCAAGTTGGGGGTGCCGTTTCAGCCCGAATTGGCTTTCGGCGCCATCGGTGAGGGCGGGGTACGGGTGATCAACGCGTCCGTCGTACAGCAAGCCGACCTGTCCGAGGAGGATATGGCCGCTGTGGAAGTCAAGCAGCGCGCTGAGCTGGCGCACCGGTCGGAACGGTTCCGCCGCGGGCATGACCGAGTCCCGGTGGCGGGGCGGATCGCGGTGATTGTCGATGACGGGGTCGCGACCGGCGCGACGGCCAAGGCCGCCTGCGAAGTAGCCCGTGCCCAGGGCGCGCGCCGGGTGGTGTTGGCGGTTCCGATCGGCGCGACCGACACCGCCAAGAGGTTCACCGGATACGCCGACGAGGTGATCTGCCTCCACACGCCTGCGTTCTTTTTCGCCGTCGGTCAGGGCTACCGCAACTTCGCCCAGACTAGCGACGATGAGGTGGTCGCGCTGCTGGATCGCGCCCAGAAGGGTTTTCGCCAGTCCGCGGCCGCCGCCGCGGCTGGCGACCCGCCAACACGTGATGAGGAAGTCCGGGTGAGTGCCGGACCGGTCGTAGTGGCCGGGCATCTCACGATTCCCGAGAACCCGGTCGGGATTGTGGTTTTCGCCTACGGCAGCGGAAGCAGCCGCCACAGCCCCCGCAACCGCTATGTGGCTGAGGTCTTGAACGCGGCGGGCCTTGCGACGCTGCTGTTCGACCTGCTCACCCCGGACGAGGAACGCAACCGCGCTAACGTCTTTGACATCGAGTTGTTGGCGCGGCGGCTGGTCGACGTCACCGATTGGCTGGCCACCCAGCTCGATACCGCGGCGCTGCCGGTCGGCTACTTCGGTGCCAGCACCGGCGCCGGCGCGGCCCTGACCGCCGCCGCCGACCCCCGCGCCAACGTGGCGGCGGTGGTGTCCCGCGGCGGCCGGCCCGATCTGGCGGGCCCGGCTCTGAGCAAGATTCGCGCGCCAACGCTGCTGATCGTGGGCGGCCGCGATGATGTGGTGCTGGAATTGAATCGACAAGCCCAGGCCATGATGCCGGGCCAGTGCGAGCTCACCGTTGTTCCCGGCGCGACTCACCTGTTCGAGGAACCGGGCACACTCGAGCAGGTAGCGGTGCTCGCCCGCGACTGGTTCATCGACCACCTAAGCCGGATGGCCGCGACCGCGAACCCATAGCCCACCACGAAACGGCCATGGCGGTGCTCGGCACAGTGGCAAGCTTCCTGGATACCTCGCCGTCCCGGCCGAACCACACACTCGTGTCGCTCAACGTCCTTCGCTTCTCGCATGGCAACAGTGGCCGCGCCGCTCGGTGACGCGCGATGAGTGATTGAGAGCCAAGGCATGAAAATCATCGAGGAGACCCCCTACCGATTCCGGATCGAACGTGAGGGCGCGATGCGGGTGCCCGGGATTGTGTTCGCGTCCAAATCTTTGCTGCCCGACGAACACGGCGATATGGCGCTGCAACAGGTCGCGAACGTGGCGACACTGCCGGGGATCGTGCGAGCGTCCTACGCAATGCCGGACGTGCACTGGGGATACGGCTTTCCAATCGGCGGCGTGGCGGCCACCGATGTCAACGCTGGTGGCGTGGTCTCACCCGGCGGCGTCGGCTTCGACATCTCCTGTGGCGTACGACTATTGGTCAGCGACCTGGACCGCCAACACCTGCAGCCCCGAATCCGGGCGGTGATGGATCGCCTCGACGTCGCCATACCCCGCGGCGTGGGCACCAAGGGCGTGTGGCGGCTGGCTAACCGCCGTGTACTGGAGCAAGTGTTGACCGGTGGTGCCCGGTTCGCGGTGGAACACGGACACGGCGTCCCACGGGATTTGGAGCGATGCGAAGACGATGGCGTACTCGAGGGGGCCGACGCGGCCACGGTCAGTGACCGGGCGCTCGAACGCGGGCTTGGCCAGATCGGCAGCCTGGGCTCGGGTAACCACTTCCTGGAAATACAGGCGGTGGACCGCGTTTACGAAACGACGGCGGCGGCGAAGATGGGGTTAGCGGAGGACACGGTCTGCGTGATGATCCACACCGGTTCGCGGGGCCTGGGCCACCAGATTTGCACCGATCATGTCCGGGAAATGGGACAGGCCATGGGCCGCTACGGCATTCAGGTCCCCGACCGCCAGCTTGCATGTGTGCCCGTCCAGTCGCCGGAGGGCCAAGCGTACTTGGCGGCGATGGCCGCGGCAGCAAACTATGGACGCGCCAACAGACAGCTGCTCACCGAGGCGACGCGTCGAGTGTTCGAGGCCGAGACCGCAACTTCGCTCGACCTGCTGTACGACGTGTCGCACAACCTCGCCAAAATCGAAACGCATCCGGTCGACGGCCAGACCCGCACCGTGTGCGTGCACCGCAAAGGGGCAACCCGCTCACTACCACCGCACCACCCCGACGTGCCGGCCGACCTGGCGGCGGTCGGCCAACCCGTGCTCATTCCAGGCACCATGGGCACCGCTTCCTACGTGTTAGTCGGTGTCCCGGATAACCCTGCGTTCTTCTCCACAGCGCACGGCGCCGGACGGATGCAGAGCCGCCACGAGGCCGCCCGCCACACCAATGCTGATGCGCTGCGAAGAGGCCTCGAAGAGCACGGCATCCTGGTCCGCGGTAGCTCGCGGCGGGGGCTCGCCGAGGAAAAACCGGAGGCCTACAAGGACATCGACGCCGTCATCGAAACCAGCCACAACGCCGGCCTCGCGCGCAAAGTGGCTCGCCTTGTTCCCCTTGGGGTGGTGAAAGGCTGAGCACGTTAAGCCCGCGTCCCGCAACAGCGAAACCATCATGTCCG
>DATJBA010000084.1:0-3277 GCA_035515675.1 Mycobacterium sp. | reverse complement strand
GGTAGTCGTTGCGCCGACCGAACCGGCAACCGACGATCAAACCTCACAAAACGGCTGAATGTTTACATCCTCGGGACTGCAGCCGTACGGTTTCGTCAGCAACAGCTGGTCGACCCAGTTCACCGTCAACGGGGTTACGGTGCCGGAGAATGGGACCGTCGCGTTCTTCTCTGGTGTTCACAACGACGGCAACACCGGCCTGTGGATGACACTCGGAGCCAGCGACAACACCAAACAGATCGACGTCGAAAACGGCCAGGACAACCTCTACCCGTATAACCTCACCATTTTCAACAACAAGCTCTATTTCACGGGCTACGACAACAACGGCGCCGACGGCGGGCGTGGCCTGTTCGTCTACGACCCGATGGCCACCCCCAACAAGGCCACCCAGGTCTTCTCCAGCTCTGCAGCCTCGGTCGAGCCCACAAACCCGATTAACGCGTGGGGCAGCCTTAGCCCGATCACGATGGCGGCCTTCAACAACGATCTCTATTTCAACGCCTCCTCATCACAGACCAACGGGGTGCCCGGCCTGTTTCGGGCTAACCTCGATTCGCAGGGAAACGCGAACCCCACGCAGGTGGTAAGTCTCGGGGCCACTAACGGGCCGTGGTCGCTGACGCCCACCGATTAGTGAGCCGCGCCGACGGCGACAAGTGCCCGGACCCGTTCGGGGGCAAGCGTTTTCAGTCGGCGCCGGCGGGCGTGGTCACCGATGCCCACGTGCCACCGCCGATCGTCGAGGTGAGCTTCATCGATCCGCCCATTGCGTCAATGCGGACCGCCAGCGACGCGAGTCCGATGTGCCCCTCGGCGACGCATCGATCCAATATGGCCGGATCGAACCCGATTCCGTCGTCGACGACGCTGAGCGTGATGGCGTCGGCCGCTCGGGCGAGGCGGACCTGCACGGTGCTCGCCCGCGCATGCTTGTTTGCGTTGGCGAGCAATTCGCGGGCCGCGCGGTACAACAGGGACTGTGACCGTGGCCGCCCGACCTCTTCGAGATCGGCTTCGATGGCAAAGTGCCCGCGGTGCTCGTAGCCACGAATCAGCTCACGCAGCGCGGCGGTGAGACCCAGTTCGGTGAGCACCTGGGGATGCAGCGCGGTGACGGTGCTGCGCAGCCGGGTTGCCGTGTCCTGTACTGCCTGGTAGGCGGCGTCCAGCCCCGGATCGCTATACCGTTCGCGAACTTCGTCAAGTTCGAGTCGCGCCGCCAACAGATCCTGCAGCGGTCCGTCGTGCAGATGCTCGGCCAGCGCTCGGACGTTGCGCTCGTCGGCGCGCATCGACTCCGCGACAAGCGTGCGGCGCATGTCGAGCAGTGCGGCCACGCGCGCCGCGGCGCGAGTCAGGAAATAACACAGGGCGGTCATCGCAGCCGCCAACCACAGCAGCAATCCGAAATGGGTGTACACCACTCTGGGCAGCTCAACCGTGTCGTCGCGATTGGAGTAGACGATCCACACACCGAGGTAGCCGACGGCGGTGCAGATTCCAACGACGGCCGTTAGCGCCGGGCGGTCCTGGAACGCCACCGAAATTGGCAGCAGGAAGAACACTGGCAGCAACGCCACAGTGGCGCCGCCTGACACCACACATAGCGCCACCACGGTCAGCACGTCGATGCCCGTCGAGGCCCAGCCGGCCCACGGCGGCACCGGGCCGCGCAGCACCACCACCACCCACACCAGTGCGGCGAGGCTATAGGTGCCGAGTATCGCCGCATAAGCCCACGGCAACCAGTGCTCAACCTCCCACACCGAGACCAACAAGACGATCAAACCGATCAGCGGCAAGCGCAGAAACGCCGACAAGCGGACGGGTTCGGCCGCAACGAAGTCGACCAGTCGAGACAGCGGGCGGCCCATGCTATTCGAGCAGCCCACGCCGCATCGCCGCCGCGACAGCCGCGGCGCGATCACCGACGCCGAGTTTCTCGTACAACCGTTGCACGTGGGTCTTGACCGTGGACGGCGCCAGGTACAGTTCCGCAGCGATCGCGGGGATGCTGCGACCCTGGGCGATGAAATTCAGCACCTCACGCTCGCGGGGGCTGAGCACCGGTGTCTGGGCTTCGCCGCGGCGGCGGATCTCCCCCGCCAGACCGGCGGCAAGGCCCGCCGACACGACATCTCGGCCCTTAGCGCAGTCGAGCACGCCCTTCACGATCTCGGCTTTCGTCGATTCTTTGGGCAGGAATCCCGCGGCGCCCTCCGCCAGGGCGTGGAAGACGATCGCCGACTCATCGTGCGCCGACAGCAGCAACACCCTTGTCGGCAGGTCATCACGCCGTACCGCGGCGGCCACCTTTGCACCGTCCATCCCGGGCATCCGGTAATCCAGCAGCGCGACGTGCGGCAGATGGGTCTTAATCAGGGCCAAGGCAGCGACGCCGTCATCGGCCTCAGCGACCACATCCACGACGCCGCTCGACGTCAGCGCGCGCACGAGCCCATCGCGGAACAGCGGGTGATCTTCGCCCACGACCACGCGCACTTTCTCGGTCGCCGCCGCGCCGATCATGCCTTGTAGTGTCCCATAGCGGCCGCCGCCGTTTCCCCCAATCAGGGGACGCGCGATTCATCCCGCGCACCGGCTGGTCGGCGGACAGACACCGCCGAACCGCGCCGGAATAGTCATTGCCAGGCTGGCGAACACCGGCAGAAGGATCGAAGGCCCGACGCGCACGGCAGTCTTCAACCGCGCACAGGAGTATCCAACATGGATGCAACCACCGCCCACACCGGCAGGGTGGCCGAACCCCGCATCGACTGGGTGTCGAAGGCGCGCTGTGGCTCCACCGATCCCGACCAACTCTTCGTTGGCGGAGCGGCGCAGAAGAAAGCGGCTGCTATTTGCCGGCACTGTCCCGTCGTCGCCGAGTGCCTCGCCGAGGCGCTCGACAACCAGATCGACTTCGGTGTTTGGGGCGGCATGACCGAACGCCAGCGGCGGGCGTTGCTCAAGCAGCACCCTGAGGTGGTCTCCTGGTCCGAGTTCTTCACCGCCCAACGCAAGCACCGCAACACCGACCGACCGGCCTAACCAACCACTAGAAGGAAAGTCACTAGCGACCTCAAGCGCAGAACCCAGCCGCACGAGCGTTATACCGTTTCAACCACTGCCAACTCCAACGTTGCAGCAGGGGGCCCGGCTGGCCGGCGCGGCGCGGATCATCGGTGCCGACCGGGTGGCTGCCCGGCTTCCCGCCGCAGTCGCCAACGGTGCGACCGACACCGTCGACGCGAGCGAGGTCGACCTCGCCACC
>DATJBA010000083.1:0-4135 GCA_035515675.1 Mycobacterium sp. | reverse complement strand
CGATCGAACCCACCACGGCCGATGATCCGGCGCTGCTTCACTTCACCAGCGGCACAACCGGCACACCCAAGGGAGCGATCCATGTGCACGGCGCGGTGGTGATGCACTACCTCACCGGCTTGTATGCGCTGGACCTGCATTCCGGCGACATGTTCTGGTGCACGGCCGACCCGGGTTGGGTCACCGGAACCTCCTACGGTGTGATCACTCCACTGCTGCACGGGGTCACATCGATCGTGGACGAGGCCGACTTCGACGCCGAGCGCTGGTACCGGATCCTGCAAGATCAGGGCGTGACGGTTTGGTACACGGCCCCTACGGCGATCCGGATGCTGATCAAGGCCGGCGCCGAGCTGGCCGCCAACTATCGTTTTCCGCGGCTGCGCTTCATCGCCAGCGTCGGTGAGCCACTCAACGCCGAGGCGGTCTGGTGGGGAAAGCAAGTGCTGGGCTTGCCGATTCACGACAACTGGTGGCAGACCGAGACCGGCGGAATCATCATTGCCAACACTCCGGCATTCGACATCAAGCCCGGATCGATGGGTCGGCCATTGCCCGGGGTGGACGCATGCGTGGTGCGCCGCAATGAAGATGGCACCGTGTCGGTCATCGACGAACCGGGCGTCGAAGGCGAGCTTGCGCTCAAACGGGGCTGGCCATCGATGTTTCGAGGCTATCTGCACGCCGATGAGCGATACCGGAAATGTTTCAGCGATAGCCTTTATTTGACCGGGGATCTGGTCAAACGAGACTCCGATGGTTATTACTGGTTTGTCGGGCGGGCCGACGAAGTGATCAAGTCCGCCGGACACCTGATCGGTCCATTCGAGGTGGAAAGCGCACTGACCGATCATCCGGCGGTCGCCGAGGCGGCAGTCATAGGCAAACCCGATCCGACAGTCGGTGAGGTGGTGAAGGCCTTCGTCTCGCTGAAAGACGGGTTCACCGCCGACGATGAGTTGCGCCTGGAGTTGCTTGGGCATGCCCGCAAGCGGTTGGGGGCCGCCGTGGCGCCCAAAGAGATCGAGTTTGTGGACTCCTTGCCGCACACCCGTAGCGGCAAGATCATGCGGCGCCTGCTGAAGGCCCGCGAACTTGGGCTCCCCGAGGGTGACACATCCACGGTGGAGGAAACCCCGCAGGCCGTGACCGCGAGGAGGACGCTATGACTGATACCGATCTGGCTCGGGCACTTTTGTCGGACATGGTGCGGGTGCGGCGCATGGAAGAAAAATGCGTAGAACTGTACGGGGAAAGTAAGATTCGCGGTTTCCTCCACCTCTATGTCGGAGAGGAGGCGGTCGCGGCGGGTTCGCTGCGGGCGCTGACCGCCGAGGACGCGGTGGTCGCCACCTACCGCGAGCACGCGCACGCATTGCTGCGTGGCATCCCGATGAGCGTGATCATGGCCGAGATGTTCGGCAAGCAGGAGGGCTGTTCGCGGGGCAGGGGTGGGTCGATGCATCTGTTCGATGCGGCCAGGAGGTTCTACGGCGGTAACGCGATCGTCGCCGGTGGTCTACCAGTGGCGGTGGGTATAGCGTTGGCGGACGCGATGCAGCACCGAAACCGGGTCACGGCCTGCTACTTCGGTGACGGTGCGGTCGCCGAGGGCGCCTTCCACGAGTCGCTGAACATGGCCGCGTTGTGGCGGTTGCCGGTACTGTTCTGCTGCGAGAACAACTTTTACGCAATGGGCACTGCGTTGGCGCGCGCCCAGTCGCAGACCGACCTCACTGCCAAGGCCGCTGCTTATCGGGTGCCGACACTCGCCGTCGACGGAATGGACGTGACCGCCTGTCACGAGGGGGCGCAACAGGGTGCTGAGCATGTCCGTAGCACCGGCGGCCCGTTTTTCATCGAGTTCCGCACCTACCGGTTCCGCGCGCATTCGATGTTCGACCCGGAGCTGTACCGCGACAAGGCGGAAGTGGAGCGGTGGCGCAAGCGCGACCCGATCCCCACCTTCACGAAGCAATGGCTGCGCGACGGCACGCTGACCGCCGACGACATCGGAGCGATCGAGGCGGCAGCCGATCAGGAAGTCGACGCCGCGGTGGCGTATGCGGAGGCCGGAACGTGGGAAAGCGTCGATGATCTCGAACGCGACGTGCTGACCCCCACACCGCAGCCGGCGCAATGAAGACCTACCGCACCGCGGCGCATGAGGCGATCCGCGATGCCATGCGCGACGATCCACGGGTTGTCCTGATGGGTGAGGACGTCGGCCGGTACGGCGGAAGCTATGCGGTGTCCAAGGGTCTGCTCGACGAATTCGGTCCCGACCGGGTACGAGATACCCCGTTGTCGGAGTTGGCATTCGTCGGGGTGGGAATCGGCGCGGCCCTCGGCGGTCTTCGCCCGATCGTCGAAGTCATGACCGTAAACTTCAGCCTGCTGGCGCTGGATCAGATCATCAATACAGCCGCGGCGCTTCGGCATATGTCCGGTGGTCAGTTCTCCGTGCCGCTCGTCGTTCGGATGGCGACCGGTGCCGGGCGTCAGCTCGCAGCGCAGCACTCCCACAGCCTGGAACCATGGTATGCCCACATCCCTGGCATCAAGGTGGTTTCACCGGCGACGGTGGCGGACGCCTACGGCATGCTCGGGCCAGCGTTGGCCGACCCGGATCCGGTGGTGATCTTCGAGCATGTGCAGCTGTACAACACATCGGCCGACGTCGATACGCTGACAACGACAGACATCTCCCGCGCCGTGATCCGCCGCAGCGGATCCGACGTCACGGTGATCACCTACGGCGGCTGCATACCGAAGGCGCTCGATGCGGCCAACGAGTTGTCGCAGGCCGGAATCGATTGCGAGGTGATCGATCTGCGCGTGCTTCGGCCGATCGATGACAACACAATCTTCGACTCCGTGTCGAGAACGCACCGCGTGGTGGTGGTCGACGAAGCCTGGCGCACTGGTAGTCTGGCGGCCGAAATCAGCGCACGCATCACCGAAGGCGCCTTCTTCGACCTCGATGCGCCGGTCACCCGGGTGTGCACCGCGGAGGTGCCCATGCCGTATGCCAAGCACCTCGAGGAGGCAGCTCTGCCGCAGGTGGACAAAATCGTGGCCGCAGTGCAGAGCCTGCTTGGTGGTTCGTCGTGATTGAGTTCAAGATGCCGGCCCTGGGCGCCGACATGGATGAAGGGACCCTCAACGAGTGGCTCATCAAACCCGGTGACAAGGTGACGCGCGGTCAGATCGTGGCGGTGGTCGAAACCACCAAGGCCGCGGTGGAAGTCGAATGCTGGCAGGAGGGCACTGTTGACGAGTTGTTGGTTCCGGTCGGCCAAACCGTCCAAGTGGGAACCCCACTGGCCACATTGCTGGCGGCCGGCGAGACAACGCGAGAACGGCGGAAGACACCCACCAGGCCGTCTGCAGCGCCCGCGAAACGATCCCGCGCGAAGGCCCCAGCCGCCGTAACGGTGACGGCACACCACCGCCGCTGGGTTTCGCCCGCCGCGCGGCGCATCGCCGGGTCACTCCGGGTGGATATCGACTCCGTGACCGGCACCGGCCCGCAGGGCGCGGTCACCATCGCCGACGTGGAGCACGCTGCAACGGCAGCGAAACGGCCCGAGCCCTCGCCGATGGCGGCGAAGAAGCCAGAGCCTTTGTCGGCGATGGCCGATCGCGCCGCCGCGATGCGTAAATCCATTGCGGCAGCAATGGGTCGATCCAAGCGGGAAATCCCGCACTATTACCTCGCGGACGAAGTGATGATAGAAAAAGCGCTGACGTGGCTAACCGAACGCAATGCACAGCGGTCCATCACCGAGCGGCTGCTGCCGGCCGTGCTGCAGTTGAAGGCCGTTGCCCTTGCCGCCCAGCGCTTCCCAGAATTTAACGGATTCTGGCGCGACGACGCCTTTGATCCCTCCGCGGCGGTCCATGTCGGCGTCGCGATCTCGCTGCGCGGCGGTGGTCTGGTCGCGCCGGCCATCCACGACGTTGCCGACCACAAACTGGACGAACTGATGAGCAAGCTCACCGACTTGGTGGCGCGGGCGCGCGCCGGCACGTTGCGCAGCTCGGAGATGTCCGACCCAACCATTACGGTCACCAACCTCGGCGACAAGGGCGTCGACGCGGTCTTCGGCGTGATCTACCCGCCACAAGTCGC
>DATJBA010000082.1:0-2698 GCA_035515675.1 Mycobacterium sp. | reverse complement strand
AACGTGTGCTCGGCCGGCCACAAGACTACCGCGGCGCGCCGATACCAGCGGTCAATCGTGTTGCCGTAGTTGCCCATGTAGCCCTCGTATTCGGCCGCATACGGGGTCAGCTGTACCGACGGTGTGGTCGCGCACACTTCGCCGTTGGCAACGTGGGCGACGATCGGGTCGGCCGGCTCACCCGAGGGCCCGACGCAATGGACGAGCGCCAAGCTCGAGTCGATCAGATCGCCCAGCTCGACCTGGTCAGGATCGGTGTCGTCGGGCCAGTCGTCATCGTCGTACCAGCGTCCGGGTCTGTCGGGCGGGATGACGTCCCAGGTCTCCTGGATTTCAGCAAGCGCCAAGATGACCTCGCAGTCAGCGCGCTCGGCCGCCGCCCGAAGGGTCGCGGCGCGGCCAGCGTCGTCGCCCTTGAGCCGGTGCCAGCGCAGCCCACGCTGCGTGTACTCGTGGTCAAGCAAATAGACCAAGCGGTTCGGGGGCCGCGTCGCCTCATCGCGCCAGCGCGGCGGTGGCGGCGTCGCGAAGTGTGCCCGCAGCTCGGCGGCCAGCGCATCTACTGAATCCGACGATGTGGAAACATCCGGTTCGCCGCGCAACAGCAGGTTGTATGTCAGCACGACCCGGTGTCCAGACCTGACCGGCCGGATCTCGTGGCGGCAGTCGGCGTAGAACGCGACGAAGGACAGCGTGCGTTTCGTCGAACGGTAGGTCATCGTCTGCTCGCCGTGGCGGATCAGCAGCGAGCCGCCCTTGAACGCGCCCGGCAGCGTCACGACAAGTGTGGCGACCATGTCGTCGGCCTTCTCCGAGTCCTGGTGGGAGACAAAGAACTGTCCCGGTGTGTACACCAGCATCGAGTGCAGCTCGGCGTCCAGCCGCGCTCCGGGCGCGAGCCCCAGGTCGGTGCCCAGCCTGTCCAGCATCGGTCGCAGCGTGCGGTTCCACCGCCGTTTGTCGATCCGAACCCGGCTGCGCGGTATCTCGTAGGTGTTGCGCACCTCGGGGTTCAGCAGGGTCAGCTCCCCACGTCCATAGCGCGCTGGCCGGGCCAGTTCGCAGAGCCGTCGAGCCTGGGCGGCCGAGAGCGGAAGCTGCACCGGCCCGACTCCTCGCACCTCGAGGTGCAGGTCGTCCGTCGGCGCGGTGCGGCGGACGCTGAACGACCCTGTGCCGGTGAGGTCGCCGAGCCGGGCCGCAATCCGTTCGCGCGGCGCGTTGTAAACGCCCATCAGACTGGCGCCCCTATCGTCGGCTTCCGACGAGCAATGCTGTCACAGACCACGGGCAGCAGCTCACCCTCGCTCGGGTTGTGCCGAGGCAGCGTGTCGTGATCCCAGGCGGCGGCGCAGTTCCAGGTTTTCGCCGTGGGCTGTCTCAAGTGCGGCCTTCAGTGCGGTGAGTTCTTCCCGGTGGCGTCGTTTCAGTTCCGACAGCTGGGCGGTAAGGGTGCGCACCACGCTGCTGGGATGGTCGGGGTCGGCCTGTTCGATGCGCGCTGGCTGTGGGTTGAGTTGCTGCTGGTCGCGTAGTTGCTCGACGCGTCGGCGGATGTCGCTGGTCCGGTAGAGGAAATCGAGCGAAACACCTGCGGTCTGCGCCAGCCCCCGGAAGGTGATCGGCGTTCCGCGTCGCACCATCTCACGCAGCCCTTGTTCGGCGCGGGTCTTCGCCGCAGCGCTTTTGGCCGCCGCCGCAGCGCGCAGGTTGTCCGGGTTTCCGCGAGTCACGACCGGGCCTGCTGGTTCTTGTCGATCATGTCGGTGCGGGCGCTCACCCCGGCTCCACGGACGGCGTGCCGTTGGCCGTCGCTGCTGTCGGTGCGGCCGATCGCGTCGATGATCCGGCCGAGTGCTTCTCGTTCTTGCAGGCGTCCGGCCAGCCAGATGTTCTCCGGTCCCATGTCCTGGCCTGTGCGGGTCTTGAAGGCGCGCTGGCGGTCGGTGATGAGCTGTTCGGTGCGGGTCTGCTGGATCGTCAGCTCGGGCAGGAAGGTCGCGTCCGTGGTGAACTTGTCGCAGGTAAGGCACGCGTTGCCCTTGTCGCAGGATCGGCGTGGCGGCAGCAGGCACCAACCGTTGGGCAGAATCCGGTCGGTGCGTTTGTCCAGTTCGAGCATGTCATAGAGGTCGCGCGGGTCGACCCGCAGATCGCGACCGTCAGCGGTGATCTTCTTGTAGCGCAAGAATTCTCGTTCGTGCGTCGAGGCCAGGGTCTCGGCGTACTCCATGGTCATAGCCGGTGTCACATGACCCATGTAGCGCTGCACGACGTGCAGCGGGACACCCGCGTTGAGCAGGCTTGTGGCCTTCGTGTGCCGGAATCGGTGGGTGCGGTTGAAATCCACTAATCGCCCTGTGCTGTCACGGATTTCGAGTGTTCTCGCGAACTCGTTGAGCAGCGAGTTGACCCGCTCGTAGGTGTAGTGCCGATCGGCGTGGCGGTTCATCTTGGCGGCCAGGAACAGGTAGGTCGGTGTGACGCCCGGCGTCCATCGACCAGCGAGATGCTCGGTAACCCATCGCTGCTGTTCCTCGATGATGGCGACGATTTCGGCATCGACGAGCATCGTGTCGGGCGCTCCGTCGATCTTCGTCTGCTGGTAACGCAGCTTGGCGACGAACCCGTCACCATCGTCGGCGCCGGGATCGGTGATCCGGTCCAGCGGGAGCAAAGGCCGGTGGTCGAGCATGCG
>DATJBA010000081.1:0-6982 GCA_035515675.1 Mycobacterium sp. | reverse complement strand
TTCGACTGCTTGCGGCATCGCCGATGACGGCCGACAACCGGCCCGTCGCCGTGCACATGCCCTGCCGAGGTAAGGTCCGCCCTCAACAGCGCAGACGGCATTCATGGGCACGATGACGGTGCCGACGAACCCCAGCCCGGACGCCAAACCCTCGGCATCGCCAGTGACGATCAGGCCCCTCGTGGTCGCCATTCAAAGGGACGGTCAACAGCTATGGGGGGCAACGACACAGCGACTGGAAGACAACGAATCGTAACGATTTACGCACCGCCCTGGATTAGAGAAAATAGAGATGCCAATGTGATGCGTGTGGCTGGTGATGTTAGTGACCCTGTCCGCTGTTCCCATACGGACTGGATGGACAGACCGCCCCGACGCTGTACTCGCGGTCACTGGCTGCTGCCAGGACACATGATCGTCAACACCATCCCGTGTTCCTGCGGTGAGCACATCACCTGGGAGTGCGAATGTAGCGCCATCACCTACGGCCCGGCGCTCGCCGAGGGGTGCAGTCTGCTCGACGGGCCGGCGCGGGTGCGATAGGCCGCGGCGGGGTTCAACCGTGGCGGGCAGCCTCTTGAGCGAGCTGCACGCGCGAGGTCAGGCCGAGTTTGGTGTAGACGTGAGTGAGGTGGAATGAAGGGGTAGTAGACGCTAATGGCCGATGAGACAATAGCGTTAGCGACATCAAACGAGTACGAACCATAACGCATGAGGTCGTAAACCAGGTTGATGGAGCTCTCCCCATCGCGATAGTCATCGCACGCCCGTTGGCCCTCATGTTTTTCGAGAGGAAAGTTAAATAAGCTGAATTCGGTTCCTCGATGTGTCACCTTCTTGATGGTGACGCGACAGGCATACGATGCCGGCATGCCGTCGGCCAACGGTGCAGTATTCACCGGGTACACCATCCTGCGACTGCTGGGGTCTGGAGGCATGGGCGAGGTCTACCTCGCCCAGCACCCGCGGTTGCCCCGCCGCGAAGCGCTCAAGATATTGGGCAATGAGGTGTCTGCTGACGACGACTATCGTCGGCGATTCATCAGAGAGGCGGACCTAGCGGCCGCGCTATGGCATCCGAACATCGTGCGTGTCAACGACCGAGGCGAGTTCAACGGACGGCTGTGGATCTCGATGGACTTCGTCGACGGAGCCGACGCAGCGAGCCTGCAGCGGGACCGCTATCCGGTCGGCATGCCGGTAGATGAGGTAGTCGCGATAGTCGGAGCGATCGCTAGCGCGCTCGACTACGCGCATCAGCGCGGTGTGCTCCACCGCGACGTCAAGCCTGCGAATATCTTGCTCGCCAATCCGGAGGGTGGCGACCAGAGAATCCTTTTGGGCGACTTCGGAATCGCGCGAAATATTGGCGATATCAGCGGCCTGACGGCCACGAACATGACCATAGGCACGTTTCCCTACGCCGCACCTGAACAGCTAACGGGCGAACCGATTGACGGACGCACCGATCAGTACGCGCTCGCGGCTACCGCCTACCATCTGCTGACCGGATCAACACTGTTCCCCCACAGCAACCCCGCGGTCGTAATCAGCCACCACCTCACCGCGCCACCGCCGGCACTAGCGAAGACCCGCCCCAAGCTGACGGCCTTCGACCCGGTGCTTGCCGTGGCTCTCGCGAAGCACCCTGCCGATCGATTCGCCCGGTGCACTGATTTCGCCAGCGCGTTCGCAGAGGCAGGACTCTGGCGGACACCGACAGCCTCGGCTTCGACCATGCCGGCACCTTTGGCGGTCAGGCCCCCCGAGAGCACAGCAGTGCCCTCGGCCCAAGCTGACCCCGACAAGCAGCAACGCCGCAGACGCTGGCGGATCCTCCTCGCGGGGGCATCAATGGCGTTCGTGCTCATCGCCGTCGGCGCCATCGGCTACACGACCGAGAATAACAACGTCCGAACCGCCTCTAAACCAGCCCCGGCCGCTGCCGTGCTCGATGGCATCTATCGCCTGGACTACGACTATGAAAAGCAGACGCAAAACAGCGCACCCTACCCGCAACCCAACACCGACAACCTCACTCCTACTTGGTGGGCGTTTCGTTCCTCGTGCAGATCCACAGGGTGCGTTGCCACTGGAACCGGACTGAACAAAAACAACCACCAAGTAGTGCGCACACCAGCTGAAACAACCGATTTCCATTTTGCCGACGGTCACTGGCAGGGCGCGATTGGTTCGCGCCAAGCGCAGCATCCGCGGTGCCTGGGAGCAAACAGAGAAGTCATTGCAGGCACCGACACCGAACTGTTTGCGTGGTCATTGGAGCCGCAAGCCAGCGGCACGCTCCGAGGCGTTCTGAACATAACCGTCCTCACCAATGAATGCGCGTTCCAAGGAACCGTGGTCCAGGTCCCCTTTGTGGCGACGCGGATAGGCGATGTGCCACCTGGCATCAGTATGGTCGATCCGGCGACCGTTACCGCTGCCCCGACGACCAGCACCCCAGCCCCAGCCGCTGGGGGTCCGGTGCTCGTCGGCACCTATCGCGTGGACTACGACTTCCCACACCAGACGGTCAGCGGCGCCCCGGTTTCCGGGCCTGGCCCCGACAAGACAAGCTGGTGGGCGCTTCGTTCCTTGTGCACATCGTCTGGATGCGTTGCCACAGGGTCACGTTTGGCCGACGAAAACCACCAAGAGGCCACGGGTGGTGCAGACGTGCTCCATTTCGTCGACGGTTACTGGCAGGACACGCCTTATCTTCAGCCACCGGCCCAGTGCCCCGGAGCAACAAACGGAACAGTCACTGACACCGAGACGTTTGGCTGGTCGTTCGAGCCACAGCCCGACGGCACGCTCCGAGGCGTTGGGACCACCACCGCTCTAACCAATCAATGCGGTAATCAAGGAGACGTGTGGCGGACCCCAATGATAGTGACACGCACAGGCGATGTGCCGCCCACCGTCACCGTGGCCGATCCAGCGTTGTTCGTGGCCCCGCCTGCGCCAGCCACTGACGGCCCTCACTGAAAACCGACCGCGGTGGGAGCCGCCACCCAGCCGTCGGTGCCAGCATCGGTGGGGTAAAGGCCAAGGGGCGCAATCGCTTACTGCTCGCGCCGGCGCGAGTGGCCGGTAGGGTTCTCAGGAGACCGCGCAGCTTCCCGGGGGCGGCCCGCCTTTCAGAAGGGAATCCGCAACAAATCCTGGGCCGGCTGATCGTCGTCGTCGCCCCGAGTCGTCGTGTCCGCGAGTGGCACTGGCGTAACCACCGGCCGCGTCATCGGCGCGTGAGCCAGCAGCGTGTGGCGTGCCAGCGTGGCGGCCATCAGCGGGGTGACTGAGCCGCCCACTTTCTTGTCGCGATCCCACGCGAATCCACTACCCGACTTCCGCAGATCGTGGGCACACGGATCGCCGGATTTTGGCGTTGACCAGTGCAAACGTGGGATGAGTCGATTTGGGTCGTGTTACTACAGAGCGCCAGTGATCCGGGCGGGTTCGTCAGTCGGCGGCGGCGTCGATGGCGGGTGCGAAGTCGAGGTATTTGGGGGGTTCGGGCAGGTCGAGCGCAGCCAGGATGGTCTTCTGGTCGCCGGTGAGGGCCGAGCGTTGGGCGACGCGGCCGTCGGCGGTGGCGAAGGTGACCAGGTGCATGCGGTCGAGTTCATGGCGCAGGTTGCGCCAGGTTTGGCCGGTGCGGGTTTCCGCGACATGGATGAGAAGCAATGCGAGCCAACATAATTGGACGTGAGCGCGGATACGATCCTGGCGGTGGTGGTAGACCGGGCGCAGCCCGAGGCTGGTTTTGCAGTCGCGCCAGCCGCGCCTGACGGCGAGTAGTTGCTTGTAGGCGGCGGCGAGATCCTCGGCGGTCAGCGTGAGATCGGAGGTGACCCACGCCATCCGCATGAGCGCCTACAACGCCGAAACCACCCTCGCCCGCCTGCTGCGCGAGCACTACCCCCGCGCCGCCGACGAAGCCCGCGCACTGCTGCGTGAAGCGATGCGACTGCCCGGCGACATCCACATCAGCGGCGACACTTTGCACCTGCGGCTCGACCCCGCCACCGCGGCCCGCCGCAGCCGCGCCATCGCCGGCCTCTGCCACGAACTCACCGCCACCGAAACCCGCTACCCCGGCACCGAATTCAAGATCATTTACAGCGTCAAAGGCTACGACACCACATAAACGATCCCACTATGTCTGGAGTCCTGGGCCCAGCTCGGTGAACCGGAATCGGCGGCGGTCGAGCAGTGACTGCAGAGTCGTCGGCGGCCGTCACGGCTGCGGTTCGCGCGTGGTCGTGGCCGGTCCGCGCCGCGAAATTCGATCGCTCCGCGACGCTGTACGTTGCCGAGCGGGTCGCGCTGGACACCCTCGGCTGGGACGTGCGCCGTTGGCCCGAGCACTGGGAGGGCTCGCGGCTGCAGCAGTGGCCAGCTGTTCACCGCTTGGTGCTTCCGCTAGCTCAGGCAGTGGAAAGCCTTGAGGTAGTTGATGACTGGTTCCACCACCGGTCGGCCCGAGACGCCGTCGCGGTGATCCTGCGGGGCTGCGCCACGCTCGGGGCCAGCTTCTGGGCCTGGGATGCGCCAACCTGGGCCTGCATTCTCGGAATCAGCGGAAAAGCTTTCCTGACAACGTATCCGCGATGGGCCCACACGTCGGCGAGGTCCTACGCGATCGCTCTGGCCTACTTGTTCGGGTTCACCGAACTGCACTTGCTGGGCAACGTCGGCCGCGGCGCGGTCGCCCGGAAGGTGTTCGGCGTGGCCGCCGTCGACCAAGCGGTGGAACAAGTCACCTCGGTACTGCACGGATGGGGTCAGCGGTCACCCCAAGTGACCGCGCGGACTGCGAGCCTGGTCTGCCATGCACTGCTGCTCAACCGCAGCCCGTTGCTGGCCGACCTGTCCGAGGACGCGCTTCAGGCGCTGCGGACGAACATGTCGGTCCCGTATTCCCTGCGCCAGAACGTCCACAGCCTGCACCGGGCGCTGGCCGCGCTCGGGTATGTGGGCCCGCCGCGACCGCCGAGGCGGCTGACGCTGGCGCCTGCGGAGGGCGTGGACCCGGTCTGGGCGGACTGGATACAGCGATGGCACGACACCTCGACTCTTCCCGCGTCGGGAAGAAAGGGCCGGCGCAATCAGATGTTGCGGATGGGGCGCTGGCTGGCCGCCGAGCATCCCGAGGTCCGGGAGCCGGGCCAGTGGACGCGAGAGCTGTGCGCGGCTTGGGTTGCCGCTGTCGACCGCTTGCGGATCGGCGACTATACCCAGAATGACGACTCCCTGCAGGATCGTCTCGGGGATCCGTTGATGCCGCGCACCAAGAGCGGCCTGCTCGCCGGGGCACGCCAGTTCTTCCGGGACTGCCAGGAATGGGGTTGGATCTCCCGACGGTTCGATCCCGCTCGCGCATTGGCCACCCCGCGCAGCATCCGCGCTCTCATCGGCCCCGACCCACGCGTGATCGCCGACGATGTCTGGGCCAAGCTGCTGTGGGCGGGCCTCAACCTGGAGCACAGCGACGTCTACGCCAACCCTGTCGGCCGCAAGCATCCCATTGAGCTGCTCAGGGCATTGGCACTGACCTGGCTGTTCGGTGGACTACGCAGCGACGAGATCGTCCGGCTGCGAGTTGGGTGCGTGCGCTGGCAACGCGAAGACGTCGCCTTGCCCGGCGACACCGACGAGACGCTGGACAAGGATGCGGTCTGCTTACTGGATATCCCGGTGCACAAGACCGGGACCGCCTTCACCAAACCGGTCGACCCGATCCTGGGGCAGGCCATCGCCGCCTGGGAGGCCGTCCGGCCGACCCAGCCCGCCGTCCTCGACCGCAAGACCAGCGAACGGGTGCACCTGCTGTTCTCCTACCGAGCGCAAGGAATCGGCAGGCAATACCTGAACATCCGCGTCATCCCCGCCCTCTGCGCCAAAGGGGGTGTGCCGACCGCCGACGTCCGCGGCAACATCACCAGCCACCGGGCCAGATCAACCATCGCCAGCCAACTCTACAACGCCAAAGAGCCGATGACACTGTTCGAACTTCAGGCATGGCTCGGGCACCGAAGTCCTTCCGCCACTCAGCATTACGCCAAGATCGCCCCGACAACGCTGGCGAAGGCATACAGCGACGCCGGGTACTTTGCACGCAACGTCCGCACCATCGAGGTCCTCGTCGACCGCGACGCCGTCACCTCCGGGGCCGCGGCAACTGGCGAGCCCTGGCAGTACTACGACCTCGGCCACGGCTACTGCACCTACAGTTTCTTCGAGCAATGTCCACACCGAATGGCCTGCGCTCGTTGCGATTTCTACACCCCGAAGGACTCCAGCAAGGCGCAACTGTTGGAGGCCAAGGACAATCTCCAGCGCATGCTGGCCAGCGTCCCGCTCACCGACGACGAACAGGCCGCGGTCGACGAGGGACAGGCAGCCCTCGACCGCTTACTGGAACGACTGATCGACGTCCCTACGCCCGATGGCGCAACCCCACGCGAGATCGGCTCCCCAGCGACCGCCAGCCTGCTGCCGATCGTTGCGGTCAACCAGGGCAAATAGGGCACGAACTTGACAAATCAGATTCCACATAATTTCGGCAGTCGGCGCGTTCTATATACACGCCGGTCGAGAGGGCGTCGAGGTGGGCGAGTTGTTGACGTCGTGGCAGGTCGGCGGTGGGCGTGGCGGCTGGCGGCCGTTTTTGCATCACATCAGCAAAAGCGAACCGAAACCGCGGCGGGTGGTCGCGGTGAGGGCGCCGAAGAAGTTGCCCCGGGTGCTCACCCCGGTGGAGGTGCAGGCCGTACTGGACGGTTGCCAGCGGCTGCGGGATCGCTTGCTCTTTGCCCTGTTGTATGACACCGGCATCTTCTCTGGGGGTCCGGCCCTGTACGGCGGCGTGGTTCTCTGAGTTTATGCAGCTCAGAAGCTGGTATCGAAGATAGTATCTGGCGCAACAGTGTGGTGCACGTCGACTCGCCGGGACTCGCCGGTTTTCGGCGTGGCCGGG
>DATJBA010000080.1:0-19709 GCA_035515675.1 Mycobacterium sp. | reverse complement strand
TCGCGCACCCGCAGCGAGATCTCGTGCAACCGGTTGCTCGGCAGATCGGGATACAGGTGGTGTTCGATCTGGTGGCACAGGTTGCCGCTCATGAACCGCAGCGCGGGCCCGGCCTCGAAGTTGGCACTGCCCAGCATCTGCCGCAGGTACCACTGGCCCTTCGTCTCGCCGATCATGTCGGTTCTGGTGAACTTCTCTGCGCCGTCGGGGAAATGCCCGCAGAAGATGACGGCGTTGGCCCACACGTTGCGGATCACGTTGGCAACCGCGTTGGCCTTCAACGTGGACGTGTACGTCGCGCCGGGCGACAGCGCGGTCAGCGCCGGGAACGCGACATAGTCCTTGAACACCTGCCGACCGGCCTTCGCTAAGAACTCGTCTAGCCTTTGCCGGGCTTCCTCGTGGTCCATCCGGCGTTTGACGATCTTGCCGATCTCCACGTGCTGCAGGCCCACGCCCCACTCAAAAGCGATGGCGAGCAGGGTATTCCACAGCAGATTGAAGACGTTGTAACGGTTCCAGTGCTGGTCGCGGGTGACGCGCAGCATGCCGTAGCCGACATCGTCGTCCATCCCGAGAATGTTGGTGTATTTGTGGTGCACGAAGTTGTGCGTGTAGCGCCAGTGCTTGGACGACCCGCTCATGTCCCACTCCCACGTCGAAGAGTGAATCTCCGGGTCGTTCATCCAGTCCCACTGGCCGTGCATGACGTTGTGGCCGATCTCCATGTTCTCGATGATTTTGGCCACAGCCAGGGTCACGGTACCTGCCCACCATGCCGAACGCCGTGAGCTGGCGGCCAGCAGCAGCCGGCCGGTCACCTCCAGCGCGCGCTGCGCTGCGATGGTGCGACGGATGTAGCGGGCGTCCCGCTCGCCGCGAGAGTCTTCCACGTCCTGGCGGATAGCATCCAGCTCAGCGACCAGGTTTTCGATGTCGGCGTCTGTCAGATGGGCGAATACGTCGACGTCAGTGATCGCCATCGTCTTTATCTCCTACGGTGGTTGCGCGGTCAGTCACCTACGCTATCGTAACCTACGTTTTCGTAAGTTACCTGTGAGTAGCCTTAGATGTCGAGTGCGCAATCACCTGATGCGGCCGAGACACAGGTCTGAACCCGGGTTCCGGGGTCGTGTTCCTGGCCGGTTCGCAGGTCGCGGACGTGGCCGTCCACCAGGCTGACCACACACGACTGGCAGATGCCCATCCGGCAGCCGAAGGGCATTTGCACCCCGGCGCTTTCGCCCGCGTCCATCAACGACGTCGCGGCATCGGCGGCCACGGCGCGCCCGCTTCGCACGAACGTGACCGTTCCGCCGGCTCCGGCGGGTGCGGCCTTGGACACCGCGAATCGCTCCAAGTGCAGCCGGTCTCGGATGCCCGCCGACGACCAGACCTTCTCAGCCTGGGTGAGCATGCCCTCAGGCCCGCAGGCCCAGGTCTGACGTTCGCGCCAGTCCGGAACTTCGTGGTCGAGCCGGGCGAGGTCGAGCCGGCCCTGGGTGCGGGTCTCCCGCAGCTGCAAGTGATAGCCCGGCTGGTCGGCTGCCAGTGCGGCCAACTCGGCACCGAACATCACGTCGGACGCGGTGGGCGCCGAATGCAGGTGCGTGATGTCAGCAATTTGGTTGCGACGCACCAACGTCCGCAGCATCGACATCACCGGCGTGATCCCAGACCCGGCGGTGAGGAACAGAATCGACGGTGGCGCCGGGTCGGGCAGTACGAAGTTGCCTTGAGGCGCCGCCAGCCTGACAATGGTCCCCGGCTCGACGCCGGCCACCAGGTGGGTGGACAGGAACCCTTCGGGCATCGCTTTGACGGTGATGGTCACGGTGTGTGGTGCCCCGGATTCGGAAGTCGCAGCCGGGCTCGACGTCAGCGAATACGATCGCCAGCGCCAGCGCCCGTCTACCAGCAATCCGATCCCGATGTACTGGCCTGGCTGGTAGTCGAAGCTGAAGCCCCAGCCTGGTTTGATCACCAGGGTCGCGGAATCCTCTGTCTCCCGGCGGACGGCAATGATGCGGCCCCGCAATTCCCGCGCGGACCACAGCGGATTGGCCAGGCGCAGATAGTCGTCGGGCAATAGCGGCGTCGTGATCCGCGCAGCTATCTTCCGCAGCGCGTGCCATCCCGGATGCCTGTCGGCCCCGACGATGGTTGGACGCTTGGTGTCGACGACGTTGGCGGTGATCGATGCGTATTTCTTGCTCATAGGAAGCTCCTGCTCACGATGCGGCGTTTAGCTTCCGCTCACGTTCGGGGCGGTCCGACGCCCCCAATAAAAGGCGGCTAAAGGCTACGGTACCGTAACCTACGGTACCGTATCGATGCTCTACGGCCCGTTTTGCGTCACATCCCAGGCAAGTTTTCAGAACAGGTCAAGCAGGAATGGCAGCTCCTGGTTTGCGTACCAGGCCAGATCGTGGTCCATAGCGTCGCCGACAACCAGGTCAGCGTCCTCGTCGCCCAGGTCAGCGGCGTCGATGACCTCAATCGCCTTGGTAACGGCGGGCTCGGCGCCGGCGTTGTCGACGTATGCGGCGATCACTTGGTCGATCGCGACGGGCGCGCCGAGTCTGACGACGGCGTCGTCGAGATCGGGACGGTACTTCACGTCGTCGACCTCGGCGGCCAGCACCGCGCGCCGGGGCGGTAGGGTCTCAGGGGCGACACCAGCGTCAGCCGCCAACAGACGCAGCGACGCCAGCGCCGCCTCACGCAGTGCCACCTCGGCGAGCTCGTCCTCATCGCCCTCGGCGTAGGCCTCGCGCAACGCCGGCGTCACGGCGAACGCGGTGCCGTTGACCGGCCACAACGAGCCGTCGGTGACGAGCTGCTGCAACATCGCCAAAGTGGCCGGGATGTAGACCTCGATCGTAGGAGTACCCACTCAGTCGCCGATCAACGTGGCCGCATGGTCATCGACGTACGTCGACAGCTCACGCGGTGGGCGCTGATAGTTCTCAGCCGCCATCGGATGTCTCGGCAGCTTGATCTTGGGTGTCTCGACGTCGTGGTACTCAATCGTGGACAGCAGGTGGGCCATCATATTCAGCCGTGCGTGCTTTTTGATATCCGACTCCACGATATACCACGGGCTGACCGAGGTATCGGTGTGCACCATCATCTCGTCTTTGGCGCGCGAATAGTCCTCCCACCGATACACCGATTCCAGGTCCATCGTGCTGAGTTTCCATCGCCGGACAGGATCGTTCAGTCGCGCCCTGAACCGGCGCAGCTGTTCGGCCTCGGAGACCGAGAACCAATATTTGCGCAGCAGAATCCCGTCGTCGATCAGCATTTGCTCGAAGATCGGCGTCTGTCGTAAAAACAGCACGTACTCTTGCGGCGTACAGAATCCCATGACTTTCTCGATGCCCGCGCGGTTGTACCACGACCGATCGAAGAGCACGATCTCCCCTTTGGCGGGTAGGTGGGCGATATAGCGCTGGTAATACCACTGGCCGCGTTCCCGATCGCTCGGAGCAGGCAGCGCCGCGATGCGGGCGACCCGCGGGTTGAGGTATTCGGTGATTCGTTTGATGGCACCACCTTTGCCCGCCCCGTCGCGGCCTTCAAAGATGACCACCAGACGCGCCCCGGAATGCCGCACCCACTCCTGCAGCTTCACGAATTCTGTTTGCAGCCGGAATAATTCGGCTTGGTAGACAGTATGCGAAATCTTGCGCGCGGCCGGCGGGGTTGATTTCTTTTTCTTCGCCCTCGCCGACACGCCGTCGTTTGTCGCGGTGCTCACATCAACGAATGATAGATCCACACACCACTTTCCACCTGCGACCCACTACCGCGAAGCTTCCAGCAGCTCCTCAAGCGATTGGCTCAACAGGCCCGGCAGCAGGTCGACGTCGCTCATCGCATCGCGGTCGGCGTTGATTCCGAAATACAGCATGCCGTTATAAGACGTCACACTGATGGCCAACGCCTGGTTGTGCAGCAGCGGTGGCACAGCGTAGGTCTCGAGCAACTTGGTGCCGGCGATGTACATCTGCGACTGAGCTCCGGGTGCATTGGTGATCAACAGGTTGAACGTCCGCTTAGAAAAACTTGGGAAGCCAGTGGCGACCCGGATACCCATGGCGTGCAGGGTGGGCGGCGCAAAACCCGACAGCGTGACGATGGTCCTGGCGTCGACCAGGCCGGTGGCCGTCGGGTTCGACTCGGTGTCGTGAGCGATCTGCGACAGCCGCACCACCGGATTCGCCTCCCCTACCGGCAAGTCAACCAGGAACGGCGTGACCTGGCTGATCGTCTGGCCAGGGCCGGTCGCATCATGGCCATCGGCATAGACCGAAAGCGGCGCCATCGCCCGGACTGTCGCGGTCGGTGACACCGCTTCCCCGCGTGACATCAGCCAGTTGCCCAGTGCGCCGGCCACCACGGCGAGCACTACATCGTTGATGTCGCATTCGTAGCGAGCACGTACGGTGCGGTAGTCCTCAAGGCTGCCGCGAGCGACCGTGAACCGCCGATGGCGTGAAACGGTCACGTTGAGCGGGCTACTGGGCGCCGTGCCACGCGCCACCGTGCGGGCGATGTCGATAACGCGGCGGCCCACGTCGAGCAGTTCGCCATAGTTCGTCGCCAACCCGGCCACCGCAGATCCAACCGCCTGCAGCTGCGCGCCCGGCCCCGCCACCCAGTCGCCGACTGCGCCGAGCAGCAGCCGGGCGGAGCTGGGGTCGCGTTCAGGTATCCAGATGTCTTCGGGAAACGGCGGCGGACGCCGCGTCCGGTCGGCGATGATGTGGCCGATCTCTAGCGCGGTCGTGCCGTTGATCAGCGCCTGGTGCGACTTGGTGTACAGGGCGACGCGGTTTTTGGCCAGGCCCTCGACCAGGTACATCTCCCACAACGGCCGTGACTTGTCCAGCGGCCGCGCAGCCAGCCGCGCGATCAGCTCGTGCAGCTGCTCGTCACTGCCCGGCGATGGCAGCGCCGACTGCCTCACGTGGTAGGTGATGTCGAAGTCGCCGTCGTCGATCCACACCGGCCTGGCCATGCCGATTCGCACTTCCCGGACCTTCTGCCGGTAGCGCGGTATCTGGGCGAGCCGCTGTTCGACGGTGGCCAGCAGCGTCTCGTAACTCAGTCCGGCGCGCGGACGGCGCAGGATATACAGCGATCCGACGCACATCGGGGTGGCGGTGTTCACCAGCCGATAGAAGGACGCGTCCGCTGTGGACAACCGGGTCACCATTACGGCCCTGTACTCCTCGCCTCGACCGATGCTCTCGCCCACGGTAATCGTCCGGCCGGGAGTGCATTTCAGCACGGGTACGGGCGAGTTCGAGATGTGCGATGATGACCTTTGTCTGCCACTCTCCAGCAGGCTCCCCGTTCGAATCGAACGAGTTGGTTCCATCGTTTGAGTTGGAGAGTGCGCGTTGAGCGGTAGTCCAGTCCTGAGTCCGCGTGGTCGCGACGCTTTCGCCGTCATGCCCGTCGTCGACTACGAGCCTCCGGCACAGGACGTGCCGCGAAACGTCCCCCAGTGCCGGCAATCATCGGCCGCAACGTTGCGCCGCCGCAGCGCGCGTGTACCGCGCCGACCTCACACCGGGCAACCCAGCAGACAACCGAAGGCGCCGACGGCGGAGGTCATCAACGCCATGTCCGCGCCGATGCGCCAGGCGGCGATCTTCGCCGACGCCGCACTGCGCCGAGTGCTGGAAGTCATCGACCGCCGCCGCCCCGCCACCCAGCTGCGACCGATGCTCGCCCCCAGCCTGGTGGACTCCGTGCTCTCGGTTGGCCGTTCGGCCGCCGAACAGGCACCCACACGCGGGGGCGCCGCCGTGCTGCGCCGGATGCGGCTGCAACCGGCTGGTCATCACGACCCGGAGACCGCGGCAGAGGTTTTCGGCTGCTACAGCCGCGGGGACCGGATCCACGCCATCGCCTGCCGCGTGGAACAGGTGCGCGCCGGCGGCGCAACCCGGTGGCTGGTGGTGGCCCTGCACATCGGTTGACAGAGCCCGCCTCCTCCTCACGCCGTTCCGGCGTGCTCGGAAGGTTGGGGTCGGCGGGCTTAGGGTTAGCGGATGGACGGAAAAAACACAGTCAGCGTCGAGCGAGTCATCAACGCACCGCCGGGCGAGATCTTCGCACTGCTGGCCGATGCCGGCAAACACGCCAGCTTCGACGGTTCCGGAGGCTTGGACCACGCTACGCAGCAGTCGGTGCCGCTGTCGCTGGGCGCCACCTTCGGAATGGCGATGCACGGTCGGCCGGAATCGCTGTTTCTGCCGTACCGGACCACGAACAAGGTCATCGAATTCGAGCCCGACCAGCGCATCGCGTGGCAGACGACCATCGCCGGCGGGCTGCTCGGGGGCCGGATCTGGCGCTACGAACTCCAATCGGCCGACGGCGGCACGCTGCTACGGGAAACCTGGGACGTGTCCCGGGACCGCCAGCGGCCGTTGGTCAGGCTGGGCGCAAAGCAGGCCGAGAATGCGATGCGCACCACGCTGGAGCGCATCGCCGCACTGGTCGAAAGTTAGCGCCTCTTCACCGATTTCGCCGGCTTGGCGCCGCGGCCTTGCCGCCGCGCGGCTTCGCGCCGCTCGCGCCGGCTGGCGCCGGCAGGGACCTCGGCTGGCGTCTTCTGCGCACCGCCGCCGTTGCGCTGCACCTGCGCCGAGCCGTCCTCCGACGGGCCGGAATACGTCAGGGCAGGCGCCTCGTTGTCAATCCCCTTGGCGCGCAACGCACTCCGAGCCTCTTCACGCACCGCGACGGGCGCGCCGCCGTCTTGCTGCCCGGCAGCCGCGGCGGCGGTCGGGAGTTCCGCCAGCCCTTCCGGTGCTTCCACCGGCGCCACCTGTGGTGCCGGCACCGCCTCCACGGCGACATTGAACAAGAACCCGACCGACTCCTCTTTCATGCCGTCGAGCATGGCCATGAACATGTCGTACCCCTCGCGCTGGTACTCGACCAACGGATCACGCTGCGCCATCGCGCGCAGCCCGATGCCCTCTTTGAGGTAGTCCATCTCGTAGAGGTGCTCGCGCCACTTGCGGTCGATGACGTTGAGTAACACGTTGCGTTCCAGCTGACGCATCGCACCCTCGCCGGCGATTTCCTCAAGCTCGGCTTCCCTTGCGGCGTAAGCACGTTCGGCGTCTTCGAGCAGCGCGTCGAGCAACTCCTCACGGGTGAGGTCGTCGCGCTCGGAGTCGTGGTCCTGCCGCGTCAGAACGTCGGGCCTGATGCCGACCGGGTAAAGCGTCTTGAGCGCCTCCCACAACTTCTCCAGATCCCAGTCTTCGGCGTAACCCTCCGCGGTCGCCCCGTTGACGTAGGCGGTAATAACGTCACGGACCATGTCGAGCGCCTGCTCCTTGAGGTTCTCGCCTTCGAGAATGCGGCGGCGCTCGGCGTAGATCACCTTGCGCTGCTGGTTCATCACCTCGTCGTACTTGAGGACGTTTTTTCTGACCTCGAAGTTCTGCTGCTCGACCTGGGTCTGGGCGCTCTTGATCGCCCGGGTGACCATCTTGGCTTCGATCGGCACGTCGTCGGGCAGGTTCAGCCGGGTCAGCAGCGACTCCAGCGCGGCGCCGTTGAACCGGCGCATGAGCTCGTCGCCCAGCGACAGGTAGAAGCGCGACTCGCCCGGGTCCCCTTGCCGTCCGGAGCGGCCACGCAGCTGGTTGTCGATGCGCCGTGACTCGTGCCGTTCGGTGCCCAGCACGTAGAGGCCGCCGGCATCGATCACTTCGGCGGCCTCCTTCCCGGCCTCCTCCTTGACGATGGGCAGCTCCTCGTGCCAGGCCGCCTCGTACTCGTCGGGCGTTTCCACCGGATCGAGGCCGCGGGCACGCAGCCGCCGGTCGGTGAGGAAGTCGACGTTGCCGCCCAGCACGATGTCGGTACCGCGGCCGGCCATGTTGGTGGCGACGGTGATGCCGCCCCGGCGGCCCGCCACGGCGATGATGCCCGCCTCCTGCTCGTGGTACTTGGCGTTGAGCACGTTGTGTGGGATGCGCCGTTTGGTGAACTGCCGCGACAGGTACTCCGAGCGCTCCACGCTGGTGGTACCGATCAGGACCGGTTGGCCCATCTCGTAGCGCTCGGCGACGTCGTCGACCACCGCGATGTATTTGGCTTCCTCGGTCTTGTAGATGAGGTCGGACTGGTCGGTGCGGATCATCGGCTTGTTGGTCGGGATGGTGACCACGCCGAGCTTGTAGATCTCGTGCAGCTCGGCCGCCTCGGTCTGGGCGGTACCGGTCATGCCGGCGAGCTTGTCGTAGAGCCGGAAGTAGTTCTGCAGGGTGATGGTGGCCAGCGTCTGGTTCTCGGCCTTGATCTCGACGTGCTCCTTGGCCTCGATGGCCTGGTGCATGCCTTCGTTGTAGCGGCGGCCGATCAGCACGCGACCGGTGAACTCGTCGACGATGAGCACCTCGCCGTCGCGGACGATGTAGTCCTTGTCGCGGTTGAACAGCTCCTTGGCCCTCAGCGCGTTGTTGAGGTAGCTGACCAGCGGGGAGTTGGCGGCCTCGTAGAGGTTGTCGATGCCGAGCTGGTCTTCGACGAACTCCACGCCCTTTTCGTGCACGCCGACGGTGCGTTTGCGCAGGTCGACCTCGTAGTGCACGTCCTTTGCCATCAGCGGCGCCAACCGGGCGAACTCGCTGTACCAGTTGGAGGCGCCGTCGGCGGGACCGGAGATGATCAGCGGGGTGCGGGCCTCGTCGATCAGGATGGAGTCGACCTCGTCGACGATGGCGTAGCTGTGCCCGCGCTGCACCAGGTCTTCCAGCGAGTGCGCCATGTTGTCGCGCAGGTAGTCGAAGCCGAACTCGTTGTTGGTGCCGTAGGTGATGTCGGCGTTATAGGCCACCCGTCGTTCGTCGGGCGTCATGGCGGCCAAGATCACCCCGACCTGCAGGCCCAGGAAGCGGTGCACGCGGCCCATCCATTCGCTGTCGCGTTTGGCCAGGTAGTCGTTGACGGTGACGATGTGCACGCCGTTGCCGGCCAGGGCGTTGAGGTAGGCGGGCAACACACAGGTCAGGGTCTTTCCTTCACCGGTCTTCATCTCGGCGACGTTGCCCAGGTGCAGCGCGGCCGCGCCCATCACCTGCACGTCGAACGGACGCTGGTCGAGCACCCGCCAGGCGGCCTCGCGGGCCACGGCGAACGCTTCAGGCAGCAGGTCGTCGAGGGTTTCCTCGTCTTCCAGGCGCTTCTTGAACTCGTCGGTTTTGGCCCTCAGCTCGGCGTCGGTGAGTAACGCGGCGTCGGAAGCCTTCGTGTTGACATAGTCGGCCACCTTTTTGAGGCGCTTGACCATACGACCTTCACCAAGGCGCAGCAACTTCGACAGCACAGCTATGTCCCCTGTTGGATGTCAATCTTCTTCGATGAGGTGCCATCCATGGTAAGTGACACGCTCCCAAAGCCGGCGAACGTCGGCGCTGCGCGGATCGGTACCGGTGTCAGGAGAGCCTGATCAGGCCGTAATCGTAGGCGTGCCGACGGTAGACGACGGACGGCCGTTCGGTCTGCTTGTCGTGGAACAGGAAGAAGTCGTGTCCGACGAGCTCCATCTGGTAAAGCGCGTCATCGACCGTCATCGGCGTGGCCGGGTGCTCCTTGGTACGCACGATCCGTCCCGGCCCGTGGTCTTCATGGTCCTTGAGGACGTCGGTGCCGTCGTGTAGGTGGGGCTCTGCCGGTTCGGCGTTGAAGGCTTTCTCAGGCAGCGGGGCGGCCACCGCGCTGGCCTCGGCCAGTGAAACCGGCGTCTTGTCGCCATAGTGGACTTTGCGTCGATCCTTGCCGCGACGCAGCCGGCTCTCCAGTTTGACGACCGCGGACTCCAGTGCGGCATAGAAGCTGTCGGCGCACGCCTCGCCACGGACAACCGGCCCGCGACCCCGTGCGGTGATCTCCACGCGCTGACACGACTTACGTTGGCGACGGTTGCGTTCGTGATTGAGTTCGACGTCGAACAGGTAGATGGTCCGGTCGAACCGTTCCAAGCGGGCGAGTTTTTGCGAGACATAGATGCGGAAGTGATCGGGGATCTCGACGTTGCGGCCCTTGAACACGACTTCGGCGTTCGGTGTGGGTGCGACCTGCTCGCCGGTTTCAACCGATGCTTGGTCAGGAATCGGACCAGAATCCACGGTTGGCCTTGACATACGTGACAACTCGTTTCTCTTTTCACGTCACACGCGCCTTGCGTGTGCGGTTTGTATAAGACGCGCCGACGGGGTTGGAGCGGTTGCGGCCGCAGGCTGCCCGCCGGTGCCAGGTGTCGAATACTCACCTCCTGCCGTGCGTGGCGTTCCAACGGTGGGAAATCGCGACCCGTGGGTCAGGCCAACGAGTCGTTGAAGGTTGTCCTCGACGTTAGCTCTTGTTCGCCTTGCCGTGCCACCAATTTGTCGGACCTGTTGCAAGTTCTTCATATCTTCTTGGCAGGTTCATTGGTTTCACGCGAGATTCACAGAGCGTCAGGCGGCCGCGATCGCCAGCACCGCGGCAACCCGGATCCCGACGGCGTGCAGGACCCGCACCGACTCGCGGGCCGTGGCGCCGGTGGTGACGACGTCGTCGAGAATCACGACTTCGCTGCGCGGGCGCTGACCGCGTAGCAGCACCCGGCCCGCGATGTTGCGCTCGCGGGCGGCACTGCCAAGGCCCACCGAGTCGCGGGCCAGCGCCTTCATTCGCAATGCCTGGGCGACGGTGACGTCCGGATACCCCGCCTCCCCACGATCCGGGGCGGCCAAAGACGACTGAGCCAACCGGGCCATCCGGGTGACGGGGTCACCGCCGCGCCGACGCGCCGCCGAACGCCGTGTCGGTGCGGGCACGATAGTCAGCGGGGTCTCGACCATTCCCCAAGTCAGCAATCGGTGGATACCGATCGCCAGTGGGCGGGCCAGCTGCGCGACGAGGTCGCCGCGGCCGTGCTCCTTCATCGCGAGGATCGCCCGGCGACGGGCCCCGGCGTAGTGGCCGAGCGCGAACACTGGCACCTGCGGGTCGATGCGGGGGTTCACCACATGCGGCTCGCCGGCGGCCACCGACAGCGCCAAGGCGCAGGCGTCGCACCAGCGGGTCGACGGCGCCCCGCAGCCGCCGCATTCCAGCGGCAGGATGAGGTCGAGCACATCAGCAGTGTGCCGACTCGGGGTGACACGCGCTCAGTCGAAGCCCCTCAGCAGCGACGGCCATGTGAAGCTGCGCGCGCCCTGGCTCAACCGGGTGATGAGGTCTTCTAGATGCCTCAGTGGCAACTCCATTCGCCATTCCGGCAGTAAGGCGGACAGCTGCACCGAATCCGGCGCAAGGCTCACCTCGGTCGCCAGCAGCCCCTGCGGTAGCGCGGGCAGTGGCACCCGATAAGCGAGAATCCGTGGCGGCAACGTCCATCGTCGTTGGCCCGTTATCAGGGTGCGCGGTCGCAGCCACATCGTCGTCCCCACCACATCGACGTCTACCTCGAGACCTCCCCAGCGGGGCTGGTGCACCCAGCGCAGTCGAGCCGTTCCGTCCTCGCACAGCTCACCGCGCAGCTGCGGCACCGCTTGACGCACCACATCATCGAAAATCTTTGCCGGCAGTACCGATGACAGCTTTACCGGCGCGGCCACCACCAGCGGTGGCATGCCCGGACGGATGTGCACGTTGCGCAGAACGGCAACGGCATGCTGCAGGCGCTGTTGGTCCCATCTGATGTCGCATGCAGCAACCCGGACCTCATCGAGCTGACCGACGGCCAGCCCCTGCGGCTCGAGCGCCGAGTCCAACTCCGTGACGGTCAGCGCCACGTCCTGGTCTCCTATGCGGACTGTGACTTCCTTGCCGACGAGCAGTTGCTGCAGCGTCGTGAATAACGTCCTGTAGGGCATCGCAACCGCCTGGGCGGCTCCTGCGCTGACTGACGGCAACCCGGTCGACGACCACAACGAGGACAGCACGTCCAAGGCACGGAAGGGATCATCCCAATGCAGGCGGGGAACTTTAGGCGACATCCGCAGCGTCTCCTCACTGCGAGCGTACCGGTGAAGTTAGCGCCACTAGAGCTTACCCCGGCAACACCGGCACCGCTCCGGCCACCATCAACCCGGGTACCTCCGACCAGGCCTGCTGACCCTCGGCGGCCGACGCCGAATACTGCAGCACCCCTTGCGGAACGCCGACGTACACCGTCGACGGGTTGGCCGCTATCGCTGTCAGCGGAATCTGCAAACCGCGGGCCGGGGCGTCGGAATTCACCCCGTCGAGGTTGACATACGACACCGGATGGGTGACGTCGGTACGGGTGACCACGATGTCGTCGCCGGTTCGCCAGGACAACGACACCACCGAGTTACCGAGCCCGAAACCCAGCCGCCGCGGGTACGTGAGGGCGTACTGCCCGGCCTGGGTCTGCTCGACACCGGCGAGGATCACCTGGCCACCGATCACCATTGCGGCACGCGTCCCATCCCGGGACAGCTGCAGATCACTGATCGGCCCCGGGAAGCGGCTGGCCACCGCGGCGGAATCCACCGGGATACGCGCGGGCTGGCCCGACGCCGGTTCCTGAATCGCCCGCAGCACGTTATCGCCGTCGACCACCACCCAGACCGCGTCGTCCAGCGACCAGCTGGGCCGCGACAGACTGTGCCCGTCGGCGGACTGGACCGCCTCGCCACCGAGATCACCGATCCACAGTGACTCCGCCATATCCGGTGGGTCGCGTCGCAGCGTCACCACGGACGCCAGCTGCCTTCCGCTGCGCGACAGCGCGGCGCCGGTCTGGTCGGCCATCCGCCCGAACGCTCCGGGCACCGTCGTGACCCGCTGACCGTCTAGACCGACCATTGACCCGTTGACCAGGGCGTGCAACCCCGCACCCGCGCCGTCGGCAACGCCCGGGTCGGTGGCCGCGACATCGGAGGTCGTCCATCCGTCGGCAAACCTGTCGTCCAGCGGCGCGCCGTCGGCGTTGATCACATAGGGGCCTCGGATGTCCGCCCTGGCGAAGGTCCAAATGATCTGCGCGGCAAGTAATTGCCTGCTGTGCGGATCGGTGGTGGACAGTTTCTCCAGATCGATGCGCGCGCCGCCGTAACCGCGACCGATCCCATTTTTGCCGCCGTCGGCCCGGGTCACCGGCCCACGCAGCCGCAGCGGCGGGGCAAGCAGATTGCGGACTGCGTGTGCCATTTCGGGCCGCGGCCCGGCCAGCAGCTTGGAGACGAGCTCGGTGGCCAACTGATCGTGGTCGGGGACGGCGACGTAGCGCGGGTCGGGAACCACCGTCTTGCCGGTCGGGTCGGCGAAGTACAGTGTGTTGCGTTTGTAGGTCGCCTGAAACTGCTGCCAGTCGAGGAAGACACCGTTCGGCAGGCGGTCGATGCGCCAACCGCCGGACGTCTTGACCAACTCGATCGGACCCGGGTCCGGCAGCACGCCCTCAGCGGTCTCGAACGCGCCAACATCGGACAGCGAGCCCAAGATGTCTGCCCGCATGGTCGCCGAAACCCGTTCGGCAGCACGGGTTTCGACGAACACCACGTGGTCGATCAGCAGTGCACTACCGGCGTCGTCCCATGCATTGGATGCCGACTGGGTGAGGAACTGCCGCGCCGCCAGATGCCGGTTGGCCGGATCGGCTGTGGCCTTGAGGAATTCGCGCAGCAGCACGTCAGGATCCATACCCGGGGTCGGCTTGGGCAGATTCGACGGTGCCGGTCGCTCCACGGTGCCGATGGCTTGCGGGGCCGACGAGCTGGGTATCCCCGCACAGCCGGCGAGCAACACCGCCAGCGACAACAGCCCAGGTAGCGCCAGCAGCCGCCGCATCACCCGCTGCTCTCGGCGTGCTCACGCTGCCGCTGACGTTCTTTGCCGTGTTGTTGGCCTGCTGTGTCGGCATGCGGGATCGGTTGCGGAATCGGTTGCGAAATCGGTTTTAGAGGCAGTGGGCTGGTGGTGACCTTGTGGCCACGAACCAGGGGAAGCGTCAGCCTGAAGCATGCTCCCTGGCCGGGCTCGCCCCATGCCTCCAGTCGGCCCTGGTGCAGTCGCGCGTCCTCGATACTGATCGCCAGACCCAGCCCGGTGCCGCCGGACCGGCGCACCCGCGATGGGTCCGAGCGCCAGAACCGGCTGAACACCAGCTTCTCCTCGCCGAGCCGCAGCCCCACCCCGTAGTCGCGGACGGTGACGGCGACGGTATCTTCGTCGGCGCCCATCCGGATCCGCACTGGTTTGTGCTCGGCGTGGTCGATGGCGTTGGCGATCAGATTGCGCAGGATCCGCTCCACCCTGCGCGCGTCGACCTCGGCGATCACCTCTTCGGCGGGCATGTCCACCAGCAGCTCGGTACCGGCCGCTTCGGCCAGGTGGCCCACATTGCCCAGCGCGCTTTGCACGGTAGTGCGCAGGTCCACCGCCTCGACGGACAACTCGGCCACACCGGCGTCGTGCCGGGAGATCTCCAGCAGGTCGTTGAGCAGCGTCTCGAACCGGTCCAGCTCGCTGACCATCAGCTCGGTGGACCGCGCCAGCGCCGGGTCGAGGTCGGCAATGTGGTCATAGATCAAGTCGGCGGCCATCCGCACGGTGGTCAGCGGGGTGCGAAGTTCGTGGCTGACATCGGAAGTGAAACGGCGCTGCAGGTTGCCAAACTCCTCGAGCTGGGTGATCTGCCGGGACAAGCTTTCAGCCATGTCGTTGAACGACACCGCCAGCCGGGCCATGTCGTCTTCGCCGCGCACCGGCATCCGTTCGGACAGATGCCCTTCGGCGAACCGTTCGGCGATCCGCGACGCCGACCGCACCGGCACCACCACCTGGCGGGATACCAGCAGTGCGATCCCGGCGAGCAGCACCAGCAGCACGGCCCCGCCGGTGATCATCGTGCCGCGCACCAGCATGATCGTGGCCTGCTCGTTCTTCAGCGGGAAGATCAGGTACAGCTCCAGGTTGGCCACCTGCGACGACGCCGGTGTGCCGACGATCAGTGCCGGCCCGGAGAAGCCGCCGGTGTGCACCGCGGCGTACTGGTAGGCCGCCTGCCCGGCCTTGACGAAGCCGCGCAGCGAATTGGGCACCTGATCGACGGGTCCGGCCGTGGTGGCCGCGCGCGGGCCGTCGCCCGGCACGATCAGCACCGCGTCGAATGCACCGGCCAGCCCGGCGCCCGAGGCCGGGTCGGTTTTCGACGTCAACGTGTTGCGGGCCAGCTGAAGGCTGCTGTCCAGCGAGCGCGTCTCTTCACCGTTGACGATCCCACCGACGGTGGTGCGCGCCCGCTCGATCTGCTCGATGGCGGCCTTGACCTTGACGTCCAGCACGCGGTTGGTGACCTGGCTGGTCAGCACGAAGCCCAGCACCAAGATCACTGCCAATGACAGTCCAAGGGTCAGCGCCACGACTCGCAGCTGCAGCGATCGGCGCCAGGCAATGCCTACGGCTCGACTCAACGCACCCATGCCGCGGCTCATGGGGCCAGAGCGCCCCCAGCGACTCCGAGTGCGTTGCCGCGAGCCCCGGATCACGGGGGTCCGGCCTTGTAACCCACTCCTCGAACGGTCAACACCACAGTCGGGTTCTCAGGGTCTTTCTCAACCTTGGCCCGCAGACGCTGGACGTGCACGTTCACCAAGCGGGTATCCGCCGGGTGACGATATCCCCACACCTGTTCGAGCAGCACATCACGAGTAAACACCTGCCGTGGTTTGCGCGCTAATGCGACCAGCAGGTCGAACTCCAGCGGTGTCAGGGAGATCTGCTCGCCGTTGCGGGTGACCTTGTGCGCCGGTACGTCGATCTCGACGTCGGCGATGGACAGCATCTCGGCGGGCTCGTCGTCGTTGCGCCGCAGCCGCGCCCGCACCCGGGCGACCAGCTCCTTGGGCTTGAACGGCTTCATGATGTAGTCGTCGGCGCCCGACTCCAGGCCCAGCACCACATCCACGGTGTCGGTCTTGGCGGTCAGCATCACGATCGGAACGCCGGAATCGGCGCGTAATACCCGACACACATCGATGCCGTTCATGCCGGGCAACATCAGGTCCAGCAGCACCAGGTCGGGGCGCAACTCGCGCACCGCGGTCAGGGCCTGAGTACCGTCGCCGATGACCGCGGTGTCGAACCCCTCCCCACGGAGCACGATGGTGAGCATCTCGGCCAGCGAAGCGTCGTCATCGACGACCAAAATCCTTTGCCTCATGGAGTCCATGGTGTCACCAGATCGGGACAAAACTCGGTCACCACACGGGCGTTTCTTGCGCCCTTCTCGCGTCAGGGCGCGAATATGGGTGCAAATACCGTCAAATTCACTTACTCGGCGGCCCCGGCGGGCGTTTCCGGACGGCCGCAGCGACGTCCGTGGCGCCGATCAGAGTGACGGCCAGCCGGCCCGGATCGACGTCTGCGTCGACGACCAGCCATCGCCCGCCCCAGCCCGCGGCGGCCAGCTCGGCATACACCGCACCGGTGCGCTGCTGAAGTTCGTCGTCGCGTTCGTAGCTGTCGCGCGGCCGGCCCGGCTCGGATCGGGCCCGATGGCGGGCCCGCTGCGCGGCAAGCTCGGCGGACACCGCGAGCAGCACTTGCCAGTCGGGCGGAGGCAACCGCAGCCGCTCGTATTCGAGCCGGTATACCCAGGCCACCGCCGCCCCCGCCGAGTCCTCATGCAGGCGTGCGGCGCTGTAGGCCGCATTGGAAGCGACGTAGCGATCCAGAATCACCACGTCGTGGCCACGGCCCAGCCCCTCGATTTCCCCGACCGCCCCGGCACGGTCGAGCGCGAAGAGCATCGCCATCGCATACACCGACGACGCGAGGTCACCGTGCTCGCCGTGCAGAGCCTCGGCCGCGATGTCGGCGGTCACCGATTGCCCGTAACGCGGGAAGGCCAGCGTGGCCACCGACATCCCGGCCGTCTCGAACGCGCTGCGCAGACCCTCCGACAAAGTCCGCTTGCCGGCGCCGTCAACCCCTTCGATCGCGATCAGCACGGCGCGAGCAAGGCTCAGTAGCGATAGTGGTCCGCCTTGTAGGGGCCCTCGACGTCGATGCCGATGTACTCGGCCTGCTCCTTGGTCAGCTTGGTCAGCTTGCCGCCGAGGGCCTCGACGTGGATGCGGGCCACCTTCTCGTCGAGATGCTTGGGCAGCCGGTACACCTCATTGTCGTACTCGTCGTTCTTGGTCCAGAGCTCGATCTGGGCGATCACCTGGTTGGAGAAGCTGTTGCTCATCACAAACGACGGGTGACCGGTGGCGTTACCCAGGTTCAGCAGCCGGCCCTCGGAGAGCACGATGATCGACTTGCCGGTATCGGGGAAGATCCACTGGTCGACCTGCGGCTTGATGTTGAGCTTCGTCGCCCCCGACCGCTCCAGCGCGGCCATCTGGATCTCGTTATCGAAGTGACCGATGTTGCCCAGGATCGCGTGGTCCTTCATCGCCCTCATGTGGTCGAGCCTGATGATGTCCTTGTTGCCGGTCGCGGTAACGACGATGTCCGCCTCGGCGATGGCCTCCTCAACGGTCTTGACCGGGAAGCCCTCCATCAGCGCCTGCAGCGCATTGATGGGGTCGATCTCGGTCACGGTGACCCGCGCCCCCTGACCCTTCATCGACTCCGCACAGCCCTTGCCGACGTCGCCGTAGCCGCAGATCAGTACGTCCTTGCCGCCGATCAGCACGTCGGTGCCGCGGTTGATGCCATCGATCAGCGAGTGCCGGCAGCCGTACTTGTTGTCGAACTTGGACTTGGTCACCGAGTCGTTGACGTTGATCGCCGGAAACGCCAGATCCCCGGCAGCGGCGAACTGGTACAGCCGCAGCACGCCGGTCGTCGTCTCCTCGGTGACCCCCTTGACCGACTCGGCGATCTTGGTCCACTTCGTCTTGTCGGTTTCCAAGCGCGTGCGCAGCAGGTTCAAGAACACCTTCCACTCGCCCGCGTCGTCCTCCTCGGCGGGCGGCACAACGCCGGCCTTCTCGTACTGGGCGCCGCGCAGCACCAACATGGTGGCGTCTCCACCGTCGTCGACGATCATGTTTGCAGGCTCACCCGGCCAGGTCAGCGCCTGCTCGGCGGCCCACCAGTACTCCTCGAGGGTCTCGCCCTTCCACGCGAACACCGGTACCCCCTGGGGCTCCTCGGGCGTGCCGTGCGGGCCGACGACCACCGCGGCCGCCGCATGGTCCTGAGTCGAGAAGATGTTGCACGACGCCCACCGAACTTCGGCGCCCAGTGCGGTCAGGGTTTCGATCAACACCGCGGTTTGCACGGTCATGTGCAGCGAGCCCGAAATCCGCGCGCCCTTCAGCGGCGCGACCTCGGCGTACTCGCGACGCAGCGACATCAGGCCGGGCATCTCATGCTCGGCCAGCCGAATCTCCTTGCGGCCGAAATCCGCCAGCGACAGATCGGCGATCTTGAACTCGATGCCGTTACGAACGTCGGTGGTCAGCGAGTTTTCGGTCGTCGTCATAGCGTGTTCATCCTTCTTGAGGCTCACCGAATCCAAGCGGTACTTAGCTTAGGCATTTTCTTCCGCCACTGTAGTCGCCGTTCCGTCCACCCCGCGGGTTGGTAGCTATTGGCGTGTTTGTTGGTCGGGGTTGGTCGTGGTCGGGGTTTGTCGGTGTGGTCTGGTCATGTGGTGACGGCCGAGCGGTTGCGGGAGTGGCGTGGGGTGAAACCGGTCGCCGGGCCGGCCGGAGCAGCGATCACCACTTGGCTGCGGACCACACCGGAGGATGAGCGCGTGCTCGGCTTGGTCGCCGAGCATCTGGGTCGGTTGCGGCGCGAGCGGCGATCGCCACGGTTGAGAAGCGGCTGGCCCGACCCATCACCGACACCCTCACGCCTGAGCAGCGCGCGCAACGCCGCGAAGCCAAGCTGCCGAAAGGCTATCGAGGCCAGGCCGAGAGGTTCGCCAAGCAGCGCCGACTGCAGGTGTGGCGCTTGTCCACTACACCGGCCGGCACGGGATCAACACCATCGCCGTCGAGGACCTCGACTTCGCCGACGCGCGGGCCAGCGGGCGCGAGACGATGGGCCGCGGCCGGCGCGGTAAACGCTTCCGCACGACGGTGGCCGGCATCCCCACCGCGGTGTTTCGCAACCGGCTGTCCACCCAGGCCCACCGCCACGGCATCGCGCTGTTCGCGGTCAACGCGCCCACAGCAGCGCGTGGGGAGACCAGCACTGGCGCACCCCTGGCGCACCCCTATGAAAACGTCACCCGACACCTGGGGGTGCCACCCGCTTGCGGGGAGCAGCGCCACCGTGATCGGGCGTCGCGCCCAAGGTTTTTCCGGCGCGGCGACGCAAAGGTGTGACGTTGCCACGACCAGAGGATCGTGGCGGGAGAGCTACCGACCAGGCCGCACCCGAAAACCAACAGGCGAGCACCGATAGCCGTCATCGGCCAGGGACCCGGGAACCAAAACCCGCGCACCCAACCGGGCAAGAACACGACTACCGGGCCGGGCAACCGTTACCCCAACAACGGCCAACCTCATGAGTAACGCTGAGTACAGGGGAAGGACGTCGAGACCGCGGACCGGTCCGCTCTCCGCGATCTGGCACGCACCCTGCCCGGTTCGTCCACATCAATCGTCGACGATGACCGGAACGATGTGCACTTCGTCGAGCTGCCCGGCGCGGACCTGTCCGGTGAAGAACTGACGGTCACGGTG
>DATJBA010000079.1:0-27036 GCA_035515675.1 Mycobacterium sp. | reverse complement strand
CTCGCACCGGCATCAGGCGGTTCTCGATCCGGATCTTCTCCCGCATCGACCGTTGCCGCAGCACCCGGTACAGCGCCTTTTTGACGTCCTTGCCTTCCGGCATGGGCAGCACGTAGGAGCCCGAGCGGTGCACCCGGCGCACCGCGTACTCCCCGTGCTCGTCCTTCTCGAACTTCACCCCATAGCGCTCCAGCCGCTGCACCATCGCAAACCCACGGGTAGCGGTCTGATACACCGTGCGCTGGTTGACGATTCCGTCGTTGGCGCGGGTGATCTCGGCGACGTAGTCCTCGGGTTCGGCCTTGCCCGGGATGACGGCGTTGTTCACCCCGTCCATGCCCATCGCCAGCGCACCGGAGTGGCGCACGTGGGCCTTCTCCAGCAGCAGCACCTGCGCACCGCCCTCCGCGGCGGACAGGGCCGCCATGGTGCCGGCGGTGCCACCGCCGATGACCAGCACGTCACAGTCGAGGCGGACCGGCACCGCCGGATCGGGAATCTGCATCATGCTGCCACCGAATGATCCAGCGCGGCAATGATTTCGGCTCGCAACTCGCCCGTTGGCGATCGCTTCGGGGATCGGGCACGTCAAACGAAGCGCGTAGCGGCTGACCGGCCCGGCCCAGCACGACGATCCGGTCCCGCAGCGCCAGTGCCTCGTCGACGTCGTGGGTGACGAAGACGATCGTGGTCGGATGCGCACGCCAGGTGTCGATGAGCAATTGCTGCATGGCAGCACGGGTTTGGGTGTCCAGCGGTGCTGCAAGCCGTCCGGGGTGCGACCACCCACGGCGCCAAAGTCCGAGCGGCCTACGTTCCCGACGCGGAGCTGGGCACCCAGTGGTTCGCCGACAAGGCGGTCTGGGAAGCGGCTCGTCGGAAACGAACCCCCCGATGTCGAGGTCGGCGAAGTCGCCGATCGACTTCAGGTACGGCACATCGCTTTTCAGTGCGTCGGCTAGCGACGGTTTCAGCGTGGTGTCGAACGACGTACCGCCGGGACCGTTGTAGAGGTACACCACCTCCTGCGGCAGCCCGCTTGCTTGAGCGACAACGCGGGGCGCCTCCAGCGGCTTTTCGTTGAGGAAATCGGTAGCGTCCAGTTGCGCTTGCAGGAAAGCCGCGAGCACCTCTGGGTGAGCAGAGGCATACGTGCGCCGCACCACCACACCGTGCAAGGTGGGTACGTTCAGCTCTGCACCGTCGTACAGCAGTTTGGCCTTGCCCTGGTAGACCAATAGCCCGGGCCAGGCAACGAACTGTGAAAGCGCTTGCACCTGACGTGATTCCAGCGCGGAGGCACCTACCTGCGGCTGCTGGTTGAGCACCTCGACACCATTGATCCCGGCCTTATTCAGGGCGCGCACCAATGTGCCGTGGCCCGCCGAGCCCACGCTGGCCGACACCTTTGTGCCGGCCAAGTCAGCCAGCGCGGTCGCCGACGAATCTGGCGCCACCACCACCATGTTCAGCGCGCCCTTGGGGTTGTAGCCGGCGACTGACACCATCTCGGTGCGGGCCAGCGGGTTGGGCCGCGTCTTGGAGCCGTTGATCGGCAGCGGGTAATCGCCCATCGAGCCGATGTCGATCTTCTCGGCGAGCATCTGCGCGGTGATCGGGGCGCCGGTGTCGTAGTCCTGCCATCGGACCGCGTATTTGGTGCCGGTGCGAGTGGTGATATCGGCGAGCCGGCGCTCCAGGTAGCCCTGCGCGCGCAGCAGGGTGCCGGCGGTGACGGTGTTGATGGTCTTGGACCGGTAACCCACCACGACGTTGACCACACCGGAGGACTGCGATAACGATTCCAGCGAGCAACCGGACATGACCGCGACGACCGCGGCGACCGACACCAGCCGAATGGCGTGTCGTCTCATGAAAAGTCCTTGGGGTTAGCGTATTTCAGCGGATGAGGTAGGGCATGTTGACGGTGACGGCACCGGTTGGGCAGCGGGCCGCGCATGGGCCGCAGTACCAACATTCGTCGACATGCATGAACGCCTTGCCGGTGGCGGGGTTGATGGCCAGCGCATCCAGCGGACAGATCTCAACGCAGAGGGTGCAGCCGTCGATACACAGCGACTCGTCGATCGTTACCGGCACATCGATGCGGTTGTTGATCAGCGTCATGGCTTGCTCCTTATCAGGTTGCCGCGCATGGTGATTCGATCGCCTCGCATCCGGATGTACTCCAGGTCAACGGGTCTGCCGTCGTCGAGACTGGTAAGCCGCTCCAGCATGAGCAGCGCCGCCCCGTCGGGCACCTGCAGTGTGGCCGCCGAGTGCGCGTCGGCGGGGATGGCCTCCAGCGCCAGCGAGGCCGAGCCCAGCCGTTGTCCGCTCACCTGCTCGATAAGCGCGAACAGATCGTTGGTCTCCAGCGGATAACCCAGGATCTGGGTTCCGATATCCGGGGCCAGATAGGTCAGGTCGAGACTGAGCGGCAAGTCGCCCAGGTAACGTAACCGCTCGACGAACACCGCCTGCTCGCCGGGTTCCAGCCGCAACCGGCGAGCCACCGACGGTGGAGCAGTCATCGGCATAGCGGCCCGCACCTCGTTGCGGACCTCTCCGAGGTTTTTGAACGTTTCCTTCAACCCCAGCAGCGCATCGAGCCCGTGGTCGTACTTGCGCTGTGCGACGTGGGTGCCGACTTTGGGTCCGCGGTCGATCAGTCCTTCGTGTTTCAGAACGGCAAGCGCCTCGCGAATGGTGTTGCGGGACACCAAGAATTCGGCCGCTAACTCGTGTTCGGCCGGCAGCCCGTCCGGGTAGGCGTCGGCGTGGATCTGCTGGCGCAACACGTCGGCGACTCGGCGGGCACGGTCGGCCCGCGGTCCCCGGATCGGTACGGCTTCAGCCACGCCGTCACGCTAACGCGGCGCAGGAGGATATTGCGGGCGGCCGACGAGGGCCCGCAACGGCAGATCAGCGTATTGCGCCGGGTGGGATTCGGCGGCGACCAGCCGAAACCCGCACCCGCTCGGCTATTGCGCCACGTCGGCGGAGTCGCCGCCTTTGCGATCGCGGTGAGCACAACCTCCCGTGGGTAGCAGCCGGTTTCCGTAGGCCTCGAGCGCGGCTTGTCGCGTGGTGATGGCGCCGATGTACCCGTCCGGGCGGATGAGGACGGCCCCACCGTCCCTGACGTCGTAGGCCTGCTGAATATGCCGCTCGGTGTCGAGCAGGTCGGTGCCGATCTGGTGCGAGTGGGTCCACGGGCGGTCCAAGCGCGGTGCGTCGGGACCGAAGCGCAGCACCGTCCAGTGCGGGCCGGCGAAACGGGTGAACAACCGCGCCGGGTCGCCGTTGCGCTGCCGGCACGGCGCGTCGGGCGCGCGGTCACCCGCGGCCAGCGTGGCGCTGCAACCGTCGTCGAGCGTCAGCGGCCCGCCTCGATAGCCCAGGCCGAGTTGCCGGACTTCCTCACCGCGTTCGTGCGCGTCGTCGGTACCGCGCAGGGCCTTGTCCAGCAGCTCGGTGCTGATCCCGAGCACTCGCGAGGCAATCGGCAGTCGCTCCGCCTGGTAACTGTCGAGCAGTGCTTCAGAATCCAGGGGGGCCCCGGCAAGCACAGTGGCCAGCTTCCAACCGAGGTTGTAGGCGTCCTGCACACCGGTGTTGAGTCCCTGTCCCCCGGTCGGCGGGTGCACGTGCGCCGCGTCACCGGCCAGGAACACTCGTCCGTCCCGAAATCGTTGCGCCAGCCGCACATTCGGTCGCCAGACGGTGGCCCAGGTCAATTCGTGCAACCGGATGTCGGTCCGTGCCGACACGGCGTTCACGGTCGCCTGCAGCCCGTCCAGGGTGAGCTCCACCCTGGGCGCCATGGTGCCCAGCACAAAGGTATCGGCGCCTCCGGCAAGGGGGGTGAAGCCGAAAAAGCTGCAGCCGTCCAGCATCCAGCCGTGCCCGTAGTCGTGGTCCAGGCCGTCGACACGCACGTCGGCCAGGACCATCTGAACCCCGTCATCGGTCGTCCCGAGGAAGGGGATCGCCAGCTGCCGGCGCACCGTGCTGTGCCCGCCGTCGGCGCCGACCAGGTAGGCGGCCCGGATGGTTTCGCCGCCGCCCAGGCGAACGGTCACCGCATCCAGGTCCTGCTCGACCGCCGCCACCTCGGCGCCCAACTGCACCTCGACGCCATAACTCGACAGCCGTGAGCGCAGGATTTCCTCGGTGCGCCACTGCGGCACGAACCATAGGTTCGGATAGGGCCTATCGGGGCGCGGCGGCTCCGGCTCGGCCATCCGGCCCTCCCACACGACTGACTCCCCGTCATAGATGCGCGTCACGGGTGCGGCGATGCCGGCGGCGAACACCTCGTCGAGGACGCCGAGGTCCTCGAAGACCTCCAGCGTGCGCGGCTGCAGACCGTCACCGCGGGAACCCACCGCGAACCGCTCGGCTTTGTCGACGATGCGCAGGTCGATTCCGCGGCGGGCCAGCTCGATGGCCAGTGTGAGCCCGGTCGGACCGGCTCCGGCGATCAGCACCTGGGTGGCCATGAACGCTCCTTTAGGTGAATTTAAATTCACTGAATAGTAATTCAGTCTGGACGGGTGCTAACTTTCTGTCAAGGAGGTGACGGTGAAGCGCGTGGAACAGGCCGCCGGCACCGAGGCCGCGCTCAAGGACGCGGCCCGGCGGGTGTTTGCCCAAAAGGGCTACCTGAAAACCAAGATCACCGACATCACCGCCGAGGCCGGCCGCGCGGCGGGATCGTTCTACAACCACTTCACCAGCAAGGAAGACCTGCTCAAGGGGCTGCTGGCGGATCTACTAGCCGAAGCCGACCGGGACGTCGCCGCACCGGACTCCCAGCACAAGGGGGACTTCAGCGACCGCGCCGACGTGCGCTGGCATATCGCGGCGTACTGGCGCTTCTACACTCGCCACGCCGTGGAGCTGACCGCGCTGCGTCAGGCGGCGTTGGTCAACGCCGGGTTCGGCGCCCAAATGCAGGCGCTGATGAACCAAGACACCGCCCATTTTCGCGATCATTTGGACCCCATCACCGCGGCTGGCCGCACGCTGCCCGGGCGCCCGGACGTGGTCTTGGCGATGTTCGCCGGGCTGCTGGACGGATTCGGATCGCACTGGCAGATGTCCGGCGGCCAGTTCGGCGACCGCCGCGTCGGCGAGGACGAGGCGATCGACGCCCTGACCGACTTCGTCTACCGTGCACTCAACGGGCGGCCCGCATAGCCTCGGTCGCGGCCCCATTCAACGCCGAAGCGTCCGCGGGCAGCTCGAAGACGGGGTACGCCGAACCGACCGCGGCCGTCGCCGCAGTGCGCTGGGCCTCCATGCGCGCCAGCGCGGCCTCGGTGAACACCGACAACCCGAGTTCGGGGTTGTACCCGTGGATTTCTTTGACGTCGAGCTGGGCGAGGAAGTAGACGATCTCCTTGGACACCAACTGACCCGGGACCAGCACCGGGAAACCGGGCGGGTAGGGCACCACGAACGCGGTGGACACCAGCGTCTTGCCCTCGGCCAGCCGCCGCCCGGCCATGCCGATCAGCACATGCTCGCGGTCCGACTCCTCGTATCCGGCGTAGAACGCCGCCCGCATGTCGCCGAACTTGCACGCGTCGGCGGGACGGAAGGCAATGTCGAACTCGCTGAAATCGGGCAGGTGCGGCAGATCCTGTGTGATCTCCTCGATCCGCCGCTGGTGCAGCGCGCGGTCCTCCTTGCCGCTGGTGCTCTCGACGCGCTCGAAGTCGGTCGCGATCCGCCGCAGCACGTCGAGCAGGTAATGCACGCTCGACCAGGTGACCCCGATGGTGAAGATCAACAGCACGCTGTTGATCGAGGTCTTGTTGATCTGGATGCCGAACCGGTCCATCAGGATCTTCTCGCGGAAGTCGTAGCCGTTCATTCCGGTCTTGCCGACGAACAAGGTGACCCGCGTCGCGTCCAGCACGAACTGGTCGGACCGCCACGCCTCGTTCCACTCTGCCAGGGCGCCCTGCCTGACCTGACGGTACGAACTGACCGACGACGCCCGGAACTCGTCGGGCACCAGGTCGGACTCGTCGAGGATGCGGAACCACTTGCCGATCAACCGGTCCTTGCGGACCCGGTGCCGAAAGACCAGCGCCATGTTGTAGACGTTGCGGACCAACTCGAAGCCCTCGATGTCGACCTGCCTGCGCGCCAGGTCCAGCGACGCGAGCAGCTGCTGGTTCGGCGACGTCGAGGTGTGGGTCAAATAGGCCTCGCCGAACGCGTCGCGGGTGAGCGCCCGGAAATCCTGGTCGCGAACGTGGATCATCGACGCCTGCCGAAGCGCCGACAGCGACTTGTGCGTGGAGTGCGTCGCGTACACCCGCACCCGCGCGCGGCGGGGGTCGGGAAGCAGCCAGCGATCGACCCACTCGGAGCGGTCCACCCCCTCCATCGAGGCGGCCCATTCCCGGTATTCCTCGGCGTATTCCGGGGATGCCAGCATCTGCTCGAGGCGGTCGGCCGACACCATCGCGGTCCGCTGCCGCGCCCACGGCACCGCGGTCGCGAACGCATACCACGCCTCGTCCCACAGGAAGCAGATGTCCGGCTTGATGGCCAGCACCTCCTCCATCACGCGGCGCGGGTTGTAGACGACGCCGTCGAAGGTGCAGTTGGTGAGCAGCAGCATGCGCACCCGGTGCAGCTGCCCGGCGGCCTCAAGGTCCAGCAGCGCCTTCTTGATCGTGTGTAGCGACACCGCCCCGTAGATGGCGTACTGCGGCAGCGGGTAGGCGTCCAGGTACAGCGGGTACGCCCCGGCCAGCACCAGGCCGTAGTGGTGCGACTTGTGGCAGTTGCGGTCGATCAGAACAATGTCGCCCGGGCGGGTCAGGGCCTGCACGACGATCTTGTTGGCGGTCGACGTTCCGTTGGTGACGAAATAGGTGCGTCTGGCGTTCCAGGTCAGCGCGGCCTTGTCCATCGCCTTCTTGATGTTGCCGTGCGGGTCCAGCAGCGAGTCCAGCCCCCCGGAGGTGCTCGACGTCTCGGCCATGAAGATGTTGCGGCCGTAGAACTCGCCCATGTCGTGTAGGGACTTGGAGTTGAAGATGCTGGCGCCCCGCGCGACGGGAAGCGCGTGGAATTGGCCGACCGGAGCTGCGGCGTACGCCCGCAGGGCGTCGAAAAACGGTGTGGCGAAACGGTTCCGCAAGCCCGCGAGGACGGTGCTGTTCAGGTCGGTGACATCGTTGAGCCGGTAGAACGTGCGATCGTAGACGTCGGGTTCGTCCTCGGTCTCCGCAGCGATGGACTCGTCGGTGAGCAGATAAAGGTCGATGTGTGGCCGCAACTCCCTGATCCATTCGGCGCATTCGACCCAGTCTTGGGTATCGGTTGCCACCGCGTCGTCGGCGGCGGCGCCCAGCAGCGTGTTCATCAACGGCACCCGGTCGCGCGACCGCAGCGGCAGGTCGTGGCGGATGATCGCCGCCTGAATCTCGCCGTTCAGCGCGACCGCGGTGACGGCGTCCTCGATGCTCGCCACCACCAGCAGCTCGTACTGCACCTCGTCGGACGGGTTGCGCAGCGCCCGTAGGCACTCGGCGAGGCTGTCGGGCGCATTCTCCGGGGCATCGTCGGCGAGCAGCACCGTGTAAAACTGCTGCTGTTTGGCCTGCGCCACCAGCTCCTGCTCGGCCAGCGGCGCGCTTGTGTCGAACAGCCCTGCGCGGTCGCCGTATTCGGACAGCAACCGCACGGCCAGCGACACCTCCTCGGCGAGCCGCAACGGCAAAAGCTTGCCCAGGTGTGCGCGGAAGGTCGCCAGAGTCTCGGCACCCGGGTACAGCCAGTACCGCTCGTAGGCACCGAGCCGATCCAACAGCCGCCTCACCCGGCACACATCATGATTAGTGTCCAGCCCGGCGCGGTTGACCTCGGCAAGGTGACGGCATGCGTCATCGAGCAGGTTCCACGTATCAAGGCGCGTGTACGACGGGTTGGCCACTGCCGCCAGCGCGGAGACCCGAAGTCGTCGCGGGCGGGCACTATCTCGATTCATGTCGTCACCTGTCCTTCTGCGGGGGGTAGCCGCCGTCAGCCCGACGAGCCCATGTGGCACGCGATGTTTCCGGACGGCGACGCAAACAGCGGGTTGTCCGAATCGGCGCGCGCAGTCGATAGCGCCAGCGCGGCGAGTGTCAGTAAGACCTCCGCGCTCACTGTGGGTTTCATGCGGGCGCTTCCGTCCATCGCGGGTCCAGCAAATATTGTGACTCGGTTGCGCTGGGCGCGTCATCGTTTCGGCTAAGTCGGTCAGCCACCCAGCTCGTCTTCACTGTCGTCACTATTTAGGACCTGCTGATTACTCCGATTGCCGAAGGAGTTGTCCATCCACCGCAGCACCGGGAGCTCCCAGCGGCGCGACGGCAGGTCGGTGACGTCGCTCAGCGACCTCACCACGGCCTGCGTCAGGCCCATGAGGGCGGCCATCACCGGCAGCAGCGGCTGCAGCGGCTTGGCCGCCGAGCGGACCGTGCTGATCCGGCGGGCCATGATCAGCCGTTCGATCGAGTGATACAGCCAGGCGCCAACGCCCAGCGCGTAGATCGAGAGCGCCGACGCGACGATGGCCAGCCGGTAGGCAGCGCAGACCACGGCACCCAGTACCACCGTCGCAGCCAGGACGGCGGCGACGACGGCGCGCAGCTCCAACCGGGTCATGACTGCGGTCCGTGGTTATCCGGCGTGTCGGCGGCACCTGAACTCACCGCACCTCGGACTGCGCCTCGGACCGCCCGGGTGGCCGCCCGGATCTGCGGCGTCACCAGCATGACTTGACCCAGCACTCCGTTGACGAAGCCCGGCGAGTCGTCGGTGGACAGCTCCTTGGCCAGCTGTACGGCTTCGTCGACGGCGACCGGCTCCGGTACGTCGTCGGCATAGAGCAGCTCCCACACCGCGACCCGCAGAATGGCACGGTCCACCGCAGGCAGCCGGTCCAGCGTCCAGTCCTGCAGGTGCGAGCTGATCAGGTCGTCGATGTGTGCGGCGTGCTCACCGACCCCTCGAGCCGCCGCGATCGTATACGGCTGCAGCCGCGCCACATCCGGCTTCGCTTCGGCCAGCGCGGTACGGAGATCGACGACCTCCGCCGGGCTGAGCCCGCGGGCCTCGGCTTCGAACAACAGGTCGACAGCACGCTTGCGGGACTGATGGCGGCCCTTGATAGCCCTCGCAGGCTTGGCCGGCTTACCGTCGGGCATGCGGCCTGCTCACGCGTTGACGCGGCCGAGGTAGCTGCCGTCGCGCGAGTCGACCTTCAGCTTGTCTCCGGTGTTGATGAACAGCGGCACATTGATCTGCGCACCGGTCTGAAGGGTGGCCGGCTTGGTGCCGGCGCTGGACCGGTCGCCCTGCAGACCCGGCTCGGTGTGGGTGACCTCCAGTTCGACGGTCACCGGCAGCTCGATGTACAGCGGCGATCCGTTGTGGAACGCCACCTGCACGGGCATGCCCTCCAGCAGAAACCGGGCGGCATCGCCGACCAGAGACTCCGGCAGCGAGTGCTGCTCGTAGTCCTGGCTGTCCATGAACACGAAGTCCGGGCCGTCGCGGTACAGGTAGGTGCTGTCGCGCCGGTCGACGGTGGCGGTTTCCACCTTCACGCCCGCGTTGTAGGTCTTGTCGACGACCTTGCCGGACACCACGTTCTTCAGCTTGGTGCGCACGAAGGCCGGGCCTTTGCCGGGTTTGACGTGCTGAAATTCGACGATCTGCCACAGCTGGCCGTCGATTACCAGGACAAGCCCGTTCTTGAAGTCGGCAGTGGTCGCCACGGTCGGTATATCTCCTACAGGACGGTCAGTTATCTAGGGAACAGGCTTTCACCCGTTGTTGGGTTTACCTGCGGGTTCGACACCTTGCGGGTGCCAAGCCCGGCCGACGAGGCACCGCGGAGCATTGTTGTGGTTTCGCATTGGGTCAGATGTGGGAATCCCGAAAACGTTCCGGCTGCTGTCGATCCCAACAACAGCATAGACGGCAGCCCAGTGCCGAAGTCGGAATCCAAACCAACCTTAGGCCACCCGGAGACCGCTACCACTGATTGCGGGCGATCTCACGGAAAGTTTCGCGGTGCCGCCCGATTGCTGTCGTGGCGCGCTCGGCAGAGCCTCCGAAAAGACCTGCATGCAGGGGTCCCCATGCGGAGCCACGCTCATCAGAGAGATCGTCGACGGGGTCGCAGTACCGACGGCGTCCTTCGCCGGTGTCCCTTGCGTTTCCGAGGTCTTCAGTGACAATCCCGCGCGCAGCCTCGGCGTAGTCAAAGGCAAGTTCGTACGCGTCATCGTCCGGAAACTGATCGCTGAAGATATGCCTCAGCAGGCCAAACAACCACTCGGCAGCCGGGGCATGGAAGCGTCCAAACCCTTTGTTGTATTGCGCTGTGGCAGTGGCGAAGTCATCGCCTGTCTTGATCGACCGCGCCAGTACGTGGATGACAATCTCGCCGTAGCCGAAGGGCTCGTACGGGTTGATTGACTCGATGACCGCTGCCCACTTTCCCTGGAAATGTCGTTCGGGCACGGTGTTGTCCACGAGCAACGCCTTTAAGTTGTCCCAGCGGCCTTGACCAGTGGGATACGGGCCGCGGAATAACTCTGCGCAAAGTGCCCGTATCCTCGCCAAACTCGTCATATAGTTTTTCCGCCATCGCGCAACCAGCGCGTAGGCCGAGAAAGCCCAGCTAGGGGGCAGGCACGATGAGTTTCTTGACGTTGCCGCCAGAGATCAATTCGGCGCTGATATTTTCTGGCGCGGGTTCGGCTCCGATGCTGGCCGCCGCGGCCGCCTGGGATGGGTTGGCCTCTGAGCTGGAATCGGCGGCGAACTCGTTTTCCTCGGTGACCTCGGGGTTGGCCGCTCAGGCCTGGCAGGGTCCGGCGTCTGCGGCGATGCTGGCCGCGGCCGCGCCCTACGCGGGCTGGTTAAGCACGGCGGCCACGCAGGCGTCGGGGGCGGCCGCGCAGGCCAACGCGGTGGCCAGCCAGTTCGAATCGACACTGGCGGCCACGGTGCACCCGGCGGTGGTGGCGGCCAACCGTTCTGACCTGGTGTCCTTGGTGACGTCGAATCTGTTCGGGCAGAACGCGACCGCGATCGCCGAAACCGAAAGCCAGTACGAGCAGATGTGGGCCGCCGACGTGGCCGCGATGGTGAGCTATCACGGCGGAGCATCAGCGGCGGCGGCACAGTTAGCGTCGCCGGCCCAGGCGTTGCAGAACCTGCCGAGCACGGCTGCCAATGCGGCCGCGAGCCTCGGCTACGGAAACATCGGCAACGACAACCTCGGCTTCTTTAACAACGGCATTTACAACCTCGGCATCGGCAACACCGGCACCTTCAACCTCGGCATTAACAACACGGGCTTCGCCAACCTCGGCATTGGCAACTTCAACCCCAACACCACCATCAACAGCACCAATATTGCCAACCCCAACACTCCCAGCCTCATCAGCACCAACACCCTCGGCAACGTCGGCATCTTCAACTACGGCAATGCCAACGTAGGGATTGGCAACACCGGCATCGGCAACGAAGGCCTTCCCGTTGCCCTCTTCACGAGCTTGTTGGGTGTGGGCAACACCGGCAACTACAACCAAGGCTTTTTCAACTTCGGCAGCAGCAACATGGGCATCGGCAACACCGGCACCGGCAACATCGGCATCGGGGTCACCGGCACCGGCAACATCGGCATCGGGGTCACCGGCAACAACCTGATTGGTATTGGCTCGCTGAGCGTTAGCTACTAGATGCGGATTTGTTCGTAGCCGCTTCGACGAGGCAACCAGCGGCCGGGTCAACTTCCATACCGGGGTGACAGCCGACGCCCTCCGCGTCGTCGAGCGCGAACTGCCCACCACCGATGACGCCCCGGTGCGCGCGGCGCTCGCCGAGCTCGGCTTTCACCCTTGCGGGTCATCCACCCACGCCGCCGGGATACGAACCTTGCGGCCGTCGCGTCACGACGGGGCAATGCTCGGCGCGGATCATGCACCGGATGTCGAGAACGACGCCGAGGCGTTGAGCCGGGTGAGCAGGTCGGTGTTGTTCGCGGTCATGGGGATGGGGGCGGTAGTCATGGCTATCCCCCGTGTTAGCTGAGTCCCCAGATAGCCGACCCCAAAGCACTTGCTGCTGACCTCGTATTTGCAGGTCAGACCATATAGTTAACTAAGCTAGGATGGCCAGTTCTTTGGGGAACCGGGTCAGCAGTTCCGGGGCCTGCGCGGCGGTTTCGACAGGCACGACAAGCGTGTCCTCGATGCGGACGCCGCCGCGGCCGGGTAAGTAGACGCCGGGCTCCACGGTCACCACGGAGCCCGCAAGTAGTGTACCGGCGGATGTGGCCCCAATTCCCGGCGCTTCGTGGATCTGCAGGCCCACGCCGTGCCCCAAACCGTGGCTGAACTGCTCGCCGTAGCCCGCGTCGACGATCAGCTGGCGCGCTGCGGCGTCCACGTCGCGCAGACCGGCGCCCGGCCGCAGCGCCTCGCGGCCGGCCCGCTGCGCGTCAGCGACCAGCTGATAGATCTCCAGCTGCCAGTCAGCGGCCTTGCCGAGCACGAACGTGCGGGTCATGTCCGAGTGATAGCCCCCGACCAGCGCGCCGAAGTCGATCTTGACGAAATCGCCCTTGGCCAGCACCGCGTCGGTCGGGCGGTGGTGCGGGATCGCCGAATTCGGCCCGGCGGCCACGATCGTCTCGAACGAAATCGCATCGGCGCCATGGTCGAGCATCAAGGCCTCCAGCTCGCGGCCCACCTCACGTTCGGTTCGACCGGGCCGCAGGCCGCCACGCGCCACCAAATCGGTCAGCGCGGCGTCGGCCGCCTCGCAGGCCAGCCGCAGCAGCGCCACCTCGCCGGCGTCTTTGACCTCACGCAGCGCCTCGACGGTTCCGGCCGCCCGCACCAGCTCGGTGGTCCCCTTCCGCTCGTCGAGCTCACTGGTCAGCGCGTCGAAGCCGTCGACCGTGACCACATTGCTTTCGAAACCCAGCTTCCCCACGCCGCCCTCGACGGCCCGACCCACCAGGTAGCGCCCCAGGGCCCGCTCGATGGCGATCTCGAGGTCGGGTACCTGTTCCGCGGCCTGGGTGCGGTAGCGGCCGTCGGTGGCCAGCACGGGGCGGCGATCATCGGCGAACACCAGCAACGCGCCGTTCGACCCGGTGAAACCCGACAGATAGCGCACGTTGATCAGGTCCGTGACCAGCATCGCGTCCAGCCCGCCGGCACCGATTTGCGCTTTCAGATTCTCTCGACGCGCCGAATGTGTCACGACTCTCGACGGTACTCGCTACGCTTTTGGCCCATGAGGAACTGGATGCTGCGCGGATTGGTGTTCGCCGCGGTGATGGTCGTCGTCCGCTTGGTTCAAGGGACGATCATCAACGCGCGGCCGACGCAGGCCGGACTGGTCAGCCTGGTGCTGCTGCTCCTCTTCGTCATCGCCGTGGCCGTGTGGGGGGTGATCGACGGCCGGGACGACGCGACGGCCAATCCGGATCCGGATCGGCGCCAGGATCTGGCGATGACCTGGCTGCTGGCCGGCCTGGTGGCCGGGGTCCTCAGCGGCGCCGTCTCCTGGCTCATCGCGCTGGTGTACCAGGGGCTCTACACCGGGGGTCTGATCAATGAGGTGACGACGTTCGCGGCCTTCACTGCGCTCATGGTTTTCCTGCCCGGGATCACCGGTGTGACCCTCGGCCGCTGGCGGGTGGACCGCAATCCCCCGCCCCACCGGGAAGGCGGACCGGAAGAGGAACGGGTTGATACCGACGTCTTCGCCGCCGTTCGCGCCGACGAGACGCCGACCGGCGAGATGGCCGTGCAGGCCGCCGGGGCCCAGCCTGGGGAACAGGCTACGGCACCCGGGCGGTGGCGACGGTTGAACGCGAGGGCCGAACGCGACACCGAAACGATCGCCACCACCGACGACGACGCAAAGACCGAGGTGATCCGTACCGACACCGATCCGAAGCGCGCGAGATCGGAACCGGAGACGGATTAGCCGTTAGCCCCAGCCAGGTAGCGCAAGGCAAGCAGGTAGCCCTGGACTCCTAGCCCGACGATCACTCCGGTCGCGACTGGGCTGATGTAGGAGTGGCGCCGAAACTCTTCACGGGCATGCACATTGGAGATATGCACCTCGATCAGAGGTGCACTCAGCTCGGCGCACGCATCGCGCAGCACCACCGATGTGTGAGTAAGGCCGCCGGCGTTGAGGATCACCGGCTCCCCGGCATCGGCTGCCAGATGGATCCAGTCCAGCAGTTGAGCTTCGCTATCACTTTGCCGCACAACAGCTTTCAGTCCCAGTCCAGCGGCCTCACGCTCGACCAGGGCGGCCAGCTGGTCATGCGTCATGTCCCCGTACACGTCGGGCTCCCGTCGGCCCAGCCGGCCCAGGTTGGGGCCGTTGATGATGTTCACGTTCATCGGGCACCGACTTCCGCGTAGGCCGCCGCCAGCAGCGACGGGTCCGGTCCGGTTAACCGGGCCGGCTTGGCCAGTCCGTCGAGGACCACGAACCGAAGGACACCGGCCCGGGCTTTCTTGTCCCCGGCCATGTATTCCAGCAACTGCGGCAACGCGTCGGCGTCGTAGCTGACCGGCAGGCCAAGCGCCGCCAGGATGGTACGGTGCCGCTGCGCGGTGGCGTCGTCTAGCCGGCCGGCAAGTCTGGCCAGCTCCGCGGCGAACACCAGGCCTACCGACACAGCTGCGCCGTGCCGCCACTGATAGCGCTCCCGGCGCTCGATCGCATGCCCCAAAGTGTGCCCATAGTTCAGGATTTCGCGCAGCTCCGACTCCTTCTCGTCGGCGGCGACGACCTCTGCCTTGACGATGATCGCGCGCCGGATCAGCTCCGGCAGCACGTCACCTGCCGGGTCCAACGCGGCCTGCGGATCGGCCTCGATGAGGTCGAGAATCACCGGGTCGGCGATGAACCCTGTCTTGACCACTTCGGCCATCCCGGAGACGATTTCGTTGCGCGGCAACGTTTTCAGAGTCGCCACGTCGACCAGGACGGCGAGCGGCTGGTGAAACGCACCGACCAGGTTCTTGCCCGCCTCGGTGTTGATGCCGGTCTTGCCGCCGACGGCCGCGTCGACCATGCCGAGCAACGTGGTGGGCACATGCACGATCGAGACGCCGCGCAGCCAGGTGGCCGCCGCGAAACCGGCGACGTCGGTGGCCGCACCGCCGCCGAGGCTGACCAGGGCGTCTTTGCGGCCGATTCCGATGCGGCCCAACACTTCCCAGATGAATCCCACGACGGGCAGGTCCTTGCCGGCCTCGGCGTCTGGGATTTCGATGCGGTGCGCATCAACACCCTTGCCGGCCAGATGGCTTCGCATCTCCTCGGCGGTCTGCGCCAGTACCGGTTGATGCAGGATCGCGACCCGATGCCGGTTGGACAGCAGTTCGTCCAACTCGTCGAGCAAGCCGGTGCCGATCACCACCGGGTATGGCGGGTCGACGGCCACCTGCACGGTGACCGGTCTGATTGCATCGGTCATGTGGTGGCCTCAGCGCCGGGCGTCACCGGCTGCTGGGTCTGCTCGGGGCCCTGCAGCCGCGAGACGATGCAGCGGACCACCGCTCCGGGATTGCGACGGTTGGTGTTGACCCGGATGGTCGCGACCCGCCGGTACAGCGGAATCCGTTGCGCCATCAGGGCACGGAATTTCTCGGCGCGGTCTGGCCCGGCCAGCAACGGTCGCACGGTGTAGCCGCCAGTGCGCCGCACCCCTTCCCTGGCGCTGATCTCCAAATAGATGACGGTGTGGCCGGCGAGCGCCTCGCATACCCCCGGGCTGGTGACAGCGCCACCGCCGAGCGACACAACACCGTCATGGTCGGCTAATGCCGCGCGCACCACGTCTTCCTCGATGCGACGGAACTCCTGCTCGCCGTCGGTGGCGAAGATGTCGGCGATGGTGCGGCCGGTCTGTTGCTCGATTGCCACGTCGGTGTCGAGCAAGCTGACCCCGAGTGCCTTGGACAGCCGCCGCCCGATGGTGGACTTGCCGGAGCCCGGCAATCCCACCAGTACCGCCTTGGGTGCCATGCCGCGCCTACCCGCCGACAAACCGAGCCCGGACAACCGGCGATTCCCGATCGGCGACCGCGCGCTGGTACGCCTCGACGTTGCGGCGGGTTTCGGTCAGCGAATCGCCGCCGAATTTCTCCAGCACGGCGCGGGCCAGCACCAGCGCCACCATGGTCTCGACCACGACTCCGGCGGCGGGCACCGCGCACACGTCCGAGCGTTGATGGATAGCGACGGCCTCGTCGCCGGTCGCCATGTCGACGGTGGCCAGCGCCCGCGGCACGGTGGAGATCGGCTTCATCGCGGCGCGCACCCGCAGCGGCTGGCCGTTGGTCATGCCGCCTTCGAGCCCACCTGCGCGGTTGGTCGAGCGGACGACGCCGTCGGGCCCGGGGTACATCTCGTCGTGAGCGCGGCTGCCGCGGCGGCGCGCGGTCTGGAAACCGTCGCCGATCTCTACGCCCTTGATCGCCTGGATGCCCATCACGGCGGCGGCCAACTGGCTGTCGAGCCGGTTGTCGCCGCTGGTGAACGATCCCAGTCCGACGGGCAGGCCCAGCGCGACGGCCTCCACCACGCCGCCGAGGGTGTCGCCGTCTTTTTTGGCGGCCTCGATCTCAGCGATCATGGCCTGCTCGGCCGCCTTTTCGAAGGCGCGGACTGGGCTGGCGTCGATCGCGGGCAGGTCGTCGGCCTGCGGCGGTGGACCGTCGTAGGGCGCCGATGCGCCGATGGAGATCACGTGGGAAAGCACCTCGACACCCAGTGCCTGCCGCAGGAACGACCGCGCGACCGTCCCCGCCGCGACGCGGGCGGCGGTCTCACGGGCGCTGGCGCGCTCCAGCACCGGGCGGGCGTCGTCGAAACCGTACTTGAGCATGCCCGCGTAGTCGGCATGGCCGGGCCGCGGCCGGGTGAGCGGTGCGTTGCGCGCCGAGTTTTCCAGCTCCGACGGGTCGACCGGGTCGGCGGCCATCACGGTTTCCCACTTCGGCCATTCGGTGTTGCCGATCTCGATGGCGATGGGGCCGCCCAGTGTGTAGCCATGGCGCACCCCGGAAAGCACGGTCACCGCGTCGCGCTCGAACGTCATCCGGGCGCCACGGCCGTAGCCGAGCCGGCGGCGGGCCAACTGGTCGGAGATCTCGGTGGAGGTGATTTCCACGCCGGCGACCATGCCTTCGACCACCGCCACCAGCGCGCGGCCATGCGACTCCCCAGCGGTGATCCAGCGCAACACGTGTCCCATCTTCCCACGTCGGCCGGTCGCCCAGGCTGGACAGCCCCGCGTCGATGCAGCAACGGCGTGCGTTCTCGCCCCGCCCGCAAGGGCGTATACCAACGCACCCCGCTGCCTACATAACCACCACGCTACTCAAGACATACATTTCCGGCGTGGAATTGCTATATAATCCATCTATGTCCAGACGTACAACTATCGACATCGATGATGTACTGCTGGCCCGTGCGCAGGCCGCGCTCGGTACTACCGGGCTGAAGGACACGGTCGATGCCGCCTTGCGGGCGGCGGTGCGGCAATCGGCGCGCACACGCCTCGCCGCGCGAATCGCCTCGGGTGCAGGTATCGACCGGTCCGAGGCACTACTTGCGGAGACTCGTCCTGCCCGATGACGTTGTACTGCGTCGATACCAGCGCGTGGCATCACGCTACGAGGCCGGAAGTCGCGAAGCAATGGTTGACGGCCTTGTCTGCGGATCAGATCGCTATCTGCGATCAGGTGCGGTTGGAAATTCTTTACTCAGCGAGGTCCGCCAGCGACTACGACGCACTCGCCGAGGAGCTCGACGGCTTAGCCCGAATCCTGATCGACACCGGAACCTTCACTCGCGCATACCAAGTCCAGCGTGAGCTTGCCCACGTCGGCGGTTTGCATCACCGCAGCGTGAAGATCGCCGACCTGATCATCGCGGCGGCGGCCGAATTCTCGGGCAGCATCGTGTGGCATTACGACGAGGACTACGACCGGATCGCAGCGATCACCGGCCAGCGCGCGGAGTGGATCGCGGCCCGCGGAACCCTGTAGCAGGCGGCGCATTTACCAAACTTGTTCCTCCTCTGCATGCGCGCCTCGCGACGCCAGCGGCGCGGCCACCGAAATCAGAAAGCGGCCAACGCCACGGCGGCGATGCTCGCCAGGCACATTGACGGCCCGTGCGGCACCGTCAGCCGGGAACGTCCCAGCGCCGCGACCACCCCGACCACCGCAGTCAGCAGCGGCGCGCCCAGCGCCGCCAAAAACCACACCTCGACACCGAAGCAGCCGGTCAACGCGCCCAGCCCGATCGCCAGCTTGACATCGCCGGCGCCCATCGCCGCCGGCGCCGCCAGATGCACCAGCAGATACACCCCGCTCAATGCCGCCGCGCCGGCCAGCGCCGGCGACCCGCGTCCGGCGATCACCGCGCCCAGCAGGATCACCCCCGCCCCGGGCAGCGTCAGCAGATTCGGTAACCGCCGCTGCCCGATGTCGTAACAGCTCAACACCGCAAGCCAGGCAACCACCAGACTGATCACCGCAATCCGCATCCGGGGCACGCTACTGCAATGCCGCGGCCATCGCCGCTCGCGGCGCGGGCAGCCCTGTGAATTGCTCCACTTGGGCAAACGCCTGGTGCAGCAGCATCTGCAGGCCGCTGATCACTCGGCCGCCCGCGGCGGCCACCGCGGCGGCCAGCGGCGTGGGCCACAGATCGTAGACGGCATCCAGCAGCACCGGGACCGCTGCGAATGTCTCGGCATGCCGCGCAGCCACGTCGGCCGGGATGGTGCTGACCAGCACCTGGCCGGCAGCCACCTCGTCGGCTAGCGCAGCGCTGTCCAGGCCACAGAACCGGGTCGCGACGCCAACGCGGGTTCCGAGGTCCACCAACCGGGCAGCCTTCTCGGGGTTGCGGGCGACGACGGTAATGCCGTCGACACCGAGTTCAGCCAAACCCACAACGGCCGCCGGCGCGGTGCCGCCCGACCCGCACACCAGCGCCCGTCCAGACACCGCCCCCAACGCCCCCACCACGCCGTCGATGTCGGTGTTGTCGGCCCGCCAGCCAGCCGGCGCGCGCACCAGGGTGTTGGCCGATCCAACCTGGCCGGCACGTTCGGTGTGCTCGTCGGCGAATCGCAGGGCGGCGAACTTGCCCGGCTTGGTCACCGACACGCCGACCCACTCGGGCCCGAATCCGCCGACCACACCCGGCAGCTCCTCGGCGCCGCACTCAATGCGCTCATAGGTCCAGTCGTCCAGGCCCAGCGCGCGGTAGGCGGCCAGGTGCAGTTGCGGAGACCGTGAGTGTGCGATCGGCGAGCCGAGAACGGCCGCTTTTCTGGGACCTCTGCTGGGACTCTTGCCGTGGCCGTTTCCGGGCTCCGGCTCAGCGCGCGCTGTCGAGGACACCGTTTCGCTTAGCCAGCTCGATATTGGCCAAATGTTGTTGATAATCCCTGGTGAACAGCGTCGTCCCCTGGGCATCGATGGTGACGAAGTACAGCCAGTCACCCGGCTGGGGACGCTCGGCAGCATGCAGCGCATCGACCCCGGGCGAACAGATCGCGGTGGCGGGCAGCCCTTGGGACACGTAGGTGTTCCAGGGAGTCCGCTGGGCACGGTCGGCGTCGCTGGTGGCCACCTCCCGGCGGTCCAGCGGATAATTCACGGTCGCGTCGAACTCCAGCGTGCGGTGTTCGTGCAGGCGGTTGTAGATGACCTGCGCCACCTTCGGGAAGTCCTGCGAGTTGGCTTCTTGCTGCACGAGCGACGCCACCACCAGGATGTCGTACGGCGACAGGCGCATGGCCTGGGCGGAGTCCAGCAAACCGGACTTCATGTACTCCACGGCTCCGGCGCTGATCAGGTTCGCCAGGATGCTTTCGGCTGAGGCCGAAGGATCGACATTGAAGGTTCCCGGTGCGATGAGGCCCTCGATCCGGCGATGGTCGTTGCCCAGCTCGGTGACCGGCTCAACGGTCCACGGCGGCACCGCCAACACCGCGGGAGTACTGCTGGTCGCTGCCTTGCGGAGGTCGTTCACCGAGACGCAGCGCCGGTTGCCGTCGAGCTCCACACAGGTGGCCCGGGAGATCAACGTCAGGATCCCGGGGTTCACCACGTTGGTCTTCATGTCGGTGGTTTCGTCGAGCTGACGGCCTTCCGGGATGACCAGTCGCCCCACCCGGTTGTTCGGGTCGGTCAGCCAGGCGACCGCGGCAGCCGCCGGGATTTCGGTGCGCATCCGGTAGTAGCCCGGCTGGATCGACGTAATCGCGGTGTTGCCGTGCGCGGCGTTGACAAATGCCCGGACGGTGGCGACCACGCCCTGGTTGTGCAGCGTCTCCCCGACCATGGTGGTCGAGTCACCGGCTTGTATCTGAATCACGATGTCGCGCTTGCCCGTGCCGGTGTAGTCGTCACCAGAACCGAACACCGCGTGCCACACCTTAGTGCCGACAAAGACAGCCGCCACCACGACCACGACGAGCAGCGCGAGGGCGGTCCTGCCGACGAAGCGCCGCCGGCGACGCCCCCGCTCGGCCCGATTCCGGTCCAAGCGGCTCATCCTGCGCCGGGGCGGCCCGACCGCCTCGGGCTCGGCGCGTTGGCGTCGTACGCTGTCAACCATCGGTGCGCTCTCCAGACACCGCAGTGCGGCGTTGATCGAGCCAGCCCTGCAGGATCGCCACCGCCGCTGCCTGGTCGATCACCGCCCGCTGCTCTTTGGCCCGCACACCGGCCGCGCGCAGCGATCGCTGCGCGCTGACGGTGGTCAGCCGCTCATCGGCGAGCCGCACCGGTGTGGGAGCAATCCGCTGGGCCAGTGCCTCGGCCAGTTGAATCGCGTCGATCGCAGCAGGGCCGGTGCGGTCGGCCAGTGTCCGCGGTAATCCGACGATCACCTCGACCGCTTCCAGCTTGGCAGCGAGCTCAGCCAGTCGCCGCAGGTGCTTGCCGGAACGGTCCCGGCGCACCGTTTCCACCGGGGTGGCCAGGATGCCATCGGGGTCGCTGGAGGCCACACCGATGCGCACGCTGCCCACGTCGATGCCGAGCCGTCGTCCCCGTCCAGGGTCCTGGTTCGGGTCGCCGGGCCGGTCGGGCAGGCGATGCTGTGCCGGGACCACTCAACCGACCCGCGCTATCTCCGCGCGGACCGCGTCAAGCGCTGCGTCGATGCCGGTCGGATCCTTTCCTGAGCCCTGCGCCAGGTCAGCCTTACCACCGCCGCGGCCGTTGACGGCCACGGCGAGCTGTTTGACCAGGTCGTCGGCGCGGATCCCGAGATCTTGGGCGGCCGCATTGGCGGCGACCACATAGGGGACGGATTCGGTGTCGCCCGCTGAGACCACTGAGATCAGCGCGACCACCGCGGGATCGCTGCCCAGCTTGCCGCGAATATCGCCGACCAGGGAGCGCAGGTCGGCTGCGGTCATCCCGGCGGACATCCGTTGCGCCGCCACACGGACGTCACCGATCTGCTCCGCGCCGGCTGCGGCATTGGTCGCAGCGGCCCGCGCGTTCGCCAGGCGGGCGCGTTCGACTTCCTTCTCCGCGGCTTTGAGCCGCTCCACCAGACTGGCCACCCGGGCCGGCACCTCTTCGGACGGCACCTTCAGCGACGACGCCAGCCCGGCCATCAGCGCCCGCTCCTTGGCCAGGTGGCGGAACGAGTCCAGCCCGACGTAAGCCTCTACCCGGCGGACCCCGGAACCGATCGACGATTCGCCCAGGATCGTCACCGGCCCGATCTGCGCCGAGTTGTGCACATGCGTCCCGCCACACAGCTCTAGCGAAAACGGCCCGCCGATCTCCACGACCCGCACCTCGTCGGGATAGCTCTCCCCGAACAGCGCCAGCGCCCCCATCGCCTTGGCCTTGTCGAGTTGTTCGACGAAAGTGTGCACCTCGAAGTCGGCCTGCACGGCCTCGTTGGTCACCTCTTCAATCCGGGTGCGCTGGTCTTCGCTCACCGGCCCCTGCCAGTTGAAGTCGAAACGCAGATATCCCGGACGGTTCAGCGACCCCGCCTGAACCGCGTTGGGCCCCAGCACTTGTCGCAGTGCAGCATGCACCATGTGGGTGCCCGAGTGCCCTTGGGTGGCGCCGCGACGCCATCCCGGGTCCACCGCCGCGACGACCGTGTCACCGTCGACGAATTCCCCGGACTCGACGTTAACCCGGTGCACCCAAAGGGTTTTGGCGATCTTCTGTACGTCGGTGACCGCCGCCCGGGCGCTCTGGCCGGCGCCGGTTCCGCTGATGGTGCCCTCGTCGGCGATCTGCCCGCCCGACTCGGCGTAGAGCGGGGTGCGGTCCAGCACAAGTTCGACTCGATCCGCCCCATCGGTCCCGTGTGCGACCACCGGAACTCGCTTGCCGTCGACGAAGATGCCCAGAATCCTGGCCTCGGAGGTCAACTCGTCGAATCCGGTGAACTCGGTGGGGCCGGCGTCGACCAGCTCGCGATAGGCAGTCAAGTCGGCGTGCGCGTGTTTGCGCGCCGCGGCATCGGCCTTGGCGCGCCTGCGTTGTTCGGCCATCAATTCCCGGAAGCCGATTTCGTCGACCTGCAGGCCGGTCTCGGAAGCCATCTCTAAAGTGAGCTCGATCGGGAAGCCGTAGGTGTCGTGCAAAGTGAAGGCGTCCGAACCGGAAATCGCTTTGGCGCCTGTTGCTTTGGTGGCACCGGCCACCTCGTCGAACAGCTTCGAGCCCGATGCCAGCGTGCGATTGAACGCGGTCTCCTCGGCAACGGCAATGCGCCTGATCCGGTCGAAATCGGCGACGAGTTCGGGATACGCTCGCCCCATCGCGTCACGCACCGTGGCCATCAGGTCGCCGACGATCGGGCCCTCGATGTCCAGCAGCTTGGCTGAGCGGATCACCCGGCGCAGCAGCCGGCGCAGCACGTAACCGCGTCCATCGTTGCCGGGACTGACGCCGTCGCCGATCAGGATCGCCGCGGTGCGGCTGTGGTCGGCGATGATCCGGTAACGCACGTCGTCATCGTGGTTGCCGACGTCATATCCACGTGGAGCACGCGCGGCCACACTGTCTATGACCGGCCTTAGTAGGTCGGTCTCGTAGACGTTGTGCACGCCTTGCAGCACGAACGCGACCCGCTCGACGCCCATGCCGGTGTCGATGTTCTTGCGGGGCAACGGCCGGAGGATCTCGAAGTCGGTTTTGCCTGTGCCTTCGCCGCGTTCGCTTTGCATGAACACCAGGTTCCACAGCTCGACGTAGCGGTCCTCGTTGGCTATCGGGCCGCCATCCACACCGAATTCCGGTCCGCGGTCGTAGTAGATCTCCGACGACGGGCCGCACGGCCCGGGGATGCCCATCGACCAGTAGTTGTCTTCCATACCGCGGCGCTGGATCCGCTCCACCGGCAGCCCGGCGACCTCCTGCCATAGCCGCACGGCTTCGTCGTCGTCGAAATAGACCGTCGTCCAGATTCTTTCGGGGTCTAGGCCGTAGCCGCCGTCAGCGACGCTCTTGGTGAGCAACTCCCAGGCCAGTTCGATGGCACCACGCTTGAAGTAGTCGCCGAACGAAAAGTTGCCGGCCATCTGAAAGAACGTGTTGTGCCGGGTGGTGATACCCACCTCGTCGATATCGGGCGTGCGGATGCACTTCTGGATGCTGGTGGCCCTCGCGTACGGCGGTGTGCGCTGCCCTAAGAAAAACGGCACGAACTGGACCATGCCGGCGTTGACGAACAGCAGGTTGGGGTCGTCGAGGATCACCGATGCGCTGGGCACCTCGGTGTGTCCTGCCTTCACGAAATGATCAAGGAACCTCTTCCTGATCTCGTGTGTCTGCACTTCTAGTCCGTTTCTTCCTTTTGCCTTGACGTCTGTTCCCAGCCTAGTTCCCCGGGTTATTAGAAGATTGTCTAACGAAGCATTGGGCCGCGCACATCCCGGTCCATTCCGGAGCTAACCCTCCAGGAAGCTCAACCGGACCGAGCGTCGCGGATTGTCCCGGTTGAGGTCGACCAGAACGATGCTCTGCCAGGTGCCCAGCAGCGGCTCACCACGCGAGACCGGCACCGTCACCGACGGCGCCACGATCGCCGGCAACACATGGTCGGCACCATGCCCGGCGGAGCCGTGCGCGTGCCGGTAACGGTCATCGCGAGGCAACAGCCGTTCCAGCGCGTCGACCAGGTCGTCGTCGGAGCCGGCACCGGTCTCGATGATTGCCACCCCAGCCGTCGCGTGCGGGACGAACACGTTGCACAGGCCGTCGCCGTAGCTGAAGCAGAACCTGCGAACCGCATCGGTCAGATCGACGATGCGGCGACGGGACGTGTCCACCTCCAGCACATCGGTATGCACCCAGACAAGCCTACGGGGCGGGCTCGGCAACCCGCCAATCCGTGGCAAACCCATTGCCGCGCTTTACCGGTAGGAGGAAGGTAGTAGTTAGACCGGTGGCGCCGCCGGGGCGCTGCCCCGACATAGGAAGGGGTCGATCGTGTACGCACGCTCTACCACCATCGCAGCGCAACCCTTGTCGGTCGACATCGGAATCGCGCACGTTCGCGATGTCGTCATGCCCGCCCTGAAAGAGATTGACGGGTATGTCGGACTGTCGCTGCTGGTCGACCGGCAGTCCGGCATATGCATCGCCACCAGCGCGTGGGAGACCATGGAGGCGATGCGCGCCAGCGCCGAGCGGTTTGCGCCCATTCGTGACCAGCAGGCGCTGATGTTCGACGGCAGCTCGTGGGTCGAAGAATGGGACATCGTTCTGCTGCACCGCGACCACCGGTCACACGAAGGAGCCTGCGTGCGGGCCGTCTGGCTCAAGGTGGTGCCGGATCAGCTCAGCCGATCCCTGGACCTCTACCGGACGTCGGTGCTGCCGGAATTGGAGAATCTCGACGGGTTCTGCAGTGCCAGCCTGATGGTCGACCACCCCGCATGCCGGCGGGCGGTGTCCTGCTCGACGTTCGACAGCACGGACGCGATGGCTCGAAACCGCGAGCGGGCGACCGAGCTGCGCAGCAGGCGCGTGCGGGAACTGGGGGCCGAGGTCATCGACGTGGGCGAATTCGAACTGGCGATCGCCCACTTGAGAGTGCCCGAGCTGGTCTGAGCTCGCAGAGGTCAAGGTCTTCATGGCCGCACCCGTCTCTTGCGGATGATCGCCCGCAGCCGGTCCAGCCGGGCGGCCATCTCACGTTCACCGCCGCGACCGGTGGGCTGATAGTAGTTCACGCCCACCAGCTCATCCGGCGGATATTGTTGGGCGACAACGCCGTCCGGATCGTCGTGAGAGTATTTGTAGCCCTGCGCGTTGCCCAGCACCGCCGCGCCGGAATAGTGCCCGTCACGCAGATGGGCCGGCACCAGACCGGCTTTGCCCGCCTTGATGTCCTCCATCGCCGCCGCCAACGTGGTGGTGACCGCGTTCGACTTCGGCGCGGTGGCCAGATGGATGGTGGCATGCGCCAGCGTCAGCTGGGCCTCGGGCATGCCGATCAGCGCCACCGTCTGCGCGGCGGCGACCGCGACCTGCAGCGCGGTCGGATCGGCCATGCCGATGTCCTCGCTGGCCAGGATCAGCAGCCGGCGCGCGATGAACCGTGGATCCTCCCCGGCGACAAGCATGCGGGCCAGGTAGTGCAGCGCGGCGTCGACGTCGGAGCCGCGCACCGATTTGATGAAGGCGCTGATGACGTCGTAGTGCTGGTCGCCGTCGCGGTCGTAGCGCACCGCGGCTTTGTCCAGGGACTGCTCGATGGCCGTGACCGTCACCCACTCCCCCGCCGCCTCAGCAGCGACCTCCAACGCGGTCAAAGCGCGGCGGGCGTCGCCAGCCGCCAATCGCACCAGCAGGTCGACGGCCTCGGGCTGCACCGTGACCTGCCCGCCCAGGCCGCGGGGATCGTCGATCGCGCGCTGCACCACGGTACGGATGTCGTCGGGCGTCAGCGGCCGCAACTGCAGGATCAGCGATCGTGACAGCAGCGGGGCCACCATCGAAAACGACGGGTTCTCGGTGGTCGCCGCCACCAGCAGCACCACCCGGTTTTCCACCGCGGACAGCAAGGCGTCCTGCTGGGTCTTGGAGAACCGGTGCACTTCGTCGATGAACAGCACCGTCTGCTCGCCTCTGAGGAGTGCATTTCGTGCTTTGTCTATAACGGCCCGAACGTCCTTGACACCGGCCGACAATGCCGACAACGCTTCGAACCGGCGGCCGGTCGCCTGCGAGATCAGCGCCGCCAGCGTGGTCTTACCGCTCCCCGGCGGGCCAAACAGAATGGCCGACGCCACGCCCGAACCCTCGACCAGGCGACGCAGCGGTGATCCGGGTGCCAGTAAGTGGCCCTGCCCGACCACCTCGTCCAGCGATGCCGGACGCATCCGGACCGCCAGCGGTGCACCGGCCGACACGCCCAGGTCATGGTTGGTTGTCTGCGGTGCGCCGGGGAGGTCGAATAGACCGTCGGACACGGCTTTAGGCATACCACGCCCACCTGACGGAGAGCGCCCCAGACGCTGTCAATCCGCGCGTCTTCGCCACATATTTGCTAAGTTCCGGTTTGCCAAGTTGGTGCGCGTGCCCACAGAGTGAATCCGACAGCTAGGACGGAAATGAGCCAGCCCCCAGAGTATCCAGGCACCCCGGCCGACCCCCACCGCGGCAGCCAAAACCCTCCTGGCTACCCACCACCGCCCGGTTACGGCACGCCACCCCCGCCGCCCGGTTACGGCACGCCACCCCCGCCGCCTCCCCCACCTCCGGGTTATGGCCCACCGCCTGGCGGCTACAACCCCGCCGGCCCTCCTGGACCACCGCCCGTGGGGCCGCCTCCCGGCTACGGCGCACCTCCGCCTCCCCCGCCTCCCGGCTACGGCCCGCCTCCCGGCTACGGCCCACCGCCTGGCTATGGCCCACCCCCGCCCGGCTACCCGCCGCCCGGCTACGG
>DATJBA010000078.1:0-2514 GCA_035515675.1 Mycobacterium sp. | reverse complement strand
CGAGGTGTTGCGCCACACCGGCGTCCGGGTGGAGGAACTGCTCGAACTCAACCACCACAGCCTGATCCAGTACCGGCTGCCCAGCACCGGCGAACTGGTTCCGCTACTGCAGATCGCCCCTTCCAAGACCGACGCCGAGCGACTTCTACCTGTTGACTGAACAACGACACGCGTTTTCCCTGGTTGACGGGCTGCAACTGGATTGCTCGGTATGGTCCGGCGTGTGATCGAAGACCAGGAGCAGGCTCGGGATCTGGCGATGCTGGCGGTCCCGTTGGCGGGTGCGGTTGAGGCCACGGGTGATTCTTGGTTGCCGTTTCGAGTGACCGACCCCTGTGGAGCGGTGGTGGAGTCGGTGTCGGCGTATTTCCGAGACTTGCAGGCCGCGGGACGCTCGGATGCGACGTTGCGGTCCTATGGGATGGATCTGTTGCGGTGGTTCCGGTTTCTGTGGGCGGTCGAGGTCGCGTGGAATCGGGCGACACGTATCGAGGCCCGCGATTTCTGCCGCTGGATGCTGGTGGCGGGCAAGCCTTCTCGCCCGCACTGGCGCAGACCACACGAGGTGCCCGACCGCTCGTCGACCGCGGTGGCCTATTCGGCGTCGGTGCGGGCGCACGCGGAGACGGTGCTGCGCGGTTTCTACGAGTTCCATCTCGCGGCGGGCAGTGGGCCGATCGTCAACCCGTTCCCGCTGCATCGGTCGCGGCGGGGTGGTCGGGCGCACGCGCATCACAATCCGATGGAATCGCACCGCAAGGAGCGGACCGGGTTGTATCGACCAACGGTGCCGTCCCGGATTCCGCGCAGCATCCCCGACGAGGAGTTCAACGAGATCTTCGCCCGGCTGCCCTCGAACAGGGACCGTGCGTTGGTGGCGTTCTACGTGTCGACCGGCGCCCGCGCGTCGGAGCTGCTGTCGGCCACGCGGGGCGATATGGATCCCGGTCGGCAGGTGATCGCGTTGGTGCGCAAGGGAACTCGTGCGATGCAGGAGCTGCCGGCCTCGACGGACGCGTTCGTGTGGTTGCGCTTGTATCAGGTCGAGACGGAGGGTCTGGTCCCGAAGGGAAAACGCCAACCGTTGTGGTGGACGTCGCGAACGCCGATGCGGCCGTTGACCTATCATGCGGCGCATCGGATGTTCGAGCGCGCGGCGCAGCGTGCGGGTAGTGCGGCGACGCTGCACGCGCTTCGGCACACCGCGGCCTACCGGATGGCCGAGGATCCGGCGTTGCCGCTCACCGATGTCCAATGCGTCCTCGGGCATGCCCTGTTGACCACGACGCAGGTCTACTTGACGCCCCGCAAGGAGGAAGTGATCCGCCGGGTACTGGCCCATCATGCCGAGCAGACTCGGCAGGCCGCCGAGCGGGCGCGGCCGGCTCCGGCTCCCGGTTATCGGCCCGAGACGCTGGAGGTGCTGTTCGGGAGCCCGACGACATGACCGGGTCGGACGTCCTAAATGAGGTCATCACGTTTCCGGGTGTGTCCTCTCGTCCCTCCAAGGCCCAGCGGGAGTCGGCGCGCACCCGATTTCCCCCACGGCCGGTGGTCACGGATTGGCCTGCCACCCGCCACGACCGCGGTGCGGTGTGGGAGCGGCTCACCAGCGGGATGTTTGTTCTCGACAACGCCAACAGCCAGGACAGACGCATCCGCGGGCTGGCGTGGCTGCTGGACTGGCTGACCGACCAGCCGGGCCAGACCTGGCAGCAACGCTGGCTGGCCAGCGGCGCCGATGCCGCCGGCGGGGCGTGGCGAAACCTGCCGATCGCCTGGCAGCGATCGCGTGGCCGAGAGTCACGATGGCTGCGCGCCGAGCTGTCGGGAGCACTGGTCGTAGCGATCTGCGGCGATCTCGTCCGCCCCTCGCTGAGCTGCCTGGTGGCCGGCGCGGCCGGCAAAGGCTCCCTGACCCGCAACCTGGCCCGCACCCGCGACCCGCACGGGTTCGCGCGTCTTCGAGCGTTGTGCGCCGCCGATCCCCACGTGTCCGGCTTCGCCGCCGCCCTCACGCTGCGGCGCAGCGCCGAAATCCTCGCCGCCAAGGGCGGCACCCTGGCCGACGTCACCGTCGGCGACGCGCTGGAACTGATGGACCGCGAAGCCGAATCCTTCACCTGCGCGACACGCGATCACAAGGTCTTCTACCGGATGCTGCGCGAACTCGGTGTCTTCAGTGACGACGCGCCGCAACGACTGCGAGCATTCCGCACCGCCGGTCAGCTCACCCCGGAGGAACTCGTCGACCGCTACGTGCTGCAGTGTCGCCCGGTGCGCGACCTGCTCGTGGACTACCTGCGGGAACGCCAACCCGCGTTGGACTACACCAGCCTGAAGGGCCTGGCCTACTACCTGGCGCAACGGTTCTGGGCCGACCTCGAACAGCATCACCCCGGGATCGACAGCCTGCACCTGCCCAGCGACGTCGCCGACGCGTGGAAGCAGCGTCAGCGGACCAAACCCCAGGTGATCACCTCAGCCCACGGCGAGAAGTCCGTCGTCATGGTG
>DATJBA010000077.1:0-38974 GCA_035515675.1 Mycobacterium sp. | reverse complement strand
AGCGGCAAGCCGCGCGCCGGTGTGGCCCCTCCGATGCTACGTGATCGCATTTATCGTTGCCGCAACGGATGCCCGCGCATTGATCGGGATTTGAATGCGGCGATCCACCTCGCCCGCCTCGGCGACCCCACCCACGGTGGGAAACGGGGACCGGTACCGGCGATAGGCCGGCCGCCAACCACCGGGTTGGAGATGGACGTGGAGAGCCATCCAGAAGACCAGCCCCACCACCACCTCGGGTGCGGTGGGGACGGCACGAGGCGATGAAGCGTCAACCCCGCACACCGGTCACACGGGTGCGGGGACCGCAACTCCGCAAGGAGAAGCTGCCTGAAATGCCAAGTCATACAAACACTCACATTTCAGGTAACGGAACGGGCATCGGTTGCCCTCGCGAGCACGTCACGAAGATTTTGGCGCGCCTTAGCGGTAATTTTGGCGCGCCTTAGGAACACACACGACGCCGCCGGGGTATGCTTCACAAGATGAAGACGTTGGCGTCCTTGGCAGCATGGGCCACCCTCGTTACCGCAGGCTTTGGGCTGGCTGATTTGGCTATCGCCGCCCCTGCGCAGGCCCAGGTCGGGGGCTACGCGACACACGGACATGCAGGGTGTGGGGAGTGCTCCCACCTTGCGAAACGCTAGCCTTCCCGCCACCAAAGCGGCCAGCGCTACCGGGATTGAGATCCTGCGGTGATTGTTCGACCAGCACCATTGCGTTGGTGAACAAGATTCACATGCTTGAGAGCTGGGGTAGGACCTCGGCGGCGAGAAGTTCGAAATTGCGCGCCAAAGTTTCGATGCGCCTCGGCGCACGCAGATACACCCGTGAGATGCCCAGTTCCACGTAGGGGCCGAGCTGGTCGAGGATCTGCGCTGGAGAGCCAGACATTGTGGTTCCGGTCGGAAGGTTTGCGAACCGAAGTTCTCCGGGTCGAGCGCGGCCGCGGCCTAGTCGCGAGTGCGCCCGACTCCGATGAGCGAGTTCATGGAGAAGACGATCCCGGCGGGATCTCGGCCGATCGCCTGGGCCGCCGCCCGCACCAAGTCCATCTGTTCCGCGACGTCTTGGCTTTTGAGTTCGCTTCTGTGCTGGTCCAGCGGCGCGCGACGGCGGCTGGTCTGCAGATTGAATTCGTCGGCGAACCGCGCCGCCAACGCGGGCGTGCGCTTTTTGCCCGTTCCGCCGAGAATGATTGGTGGGCCCGGATGTCGCCAGGGTTTGGGCAGTGCTGGTGAGTCGAGGAGTTGATAACACTTACCGGTGAAGGAATTGCGTTGTCCGATAGGGGTTTTCCATAATTCTCTGATTAGCTCCAACGTTTCAGCCAGCCGATCGAACCGCTCCGCAACGGGTGGGAAAGGAATCCAGTAGGCAAGGTGTTCCGGCTCGAAATAGCCAGTGCCAAGCCCAAACCCGATGCGGCCCTGGCTCATTGTGTCCACCTGCGCCACGACGATCGCTAGCGGCCCCGGGTGGCGGAACGTAACCGACGTCACTAGCCGGCCTTGACCCGTTGCAGTGCCGGGTGATCGCGTACCTCCCAGCCGACGGTGGTCACCAGGTCCCTCTCGCCGGGAACGACGATGATCCGCGCCGCGCGCTCGTCCATTCGCAAGCACAGCGCCGAAGCGTCAGGCCCCCTACCTTCGGCGAAACCCAGGACACCAAAAGCGAAATGCCGCCAGCGGTCGATGTCGTTGGTCGAGACAGTGATGGAGCCCAGGCTTTTCAAGTCGCTCACCGTGAGTCCCCTAGATCATCGCCCGCAGCGGACCCTGCGGATCGATGCCCAGCGAACTCAGTGCGGACGCGTGGTAGACGGTGCCGGGGACATGGATGGCATGCATCTGGCCGACATGCACGTCACGCCAGTACCGTTGCAGCGGCTTATCCATCCGCGCCGCGTTGCCGCCAGAGCGGGCGAAGATCTCGTCGACCGCCGACACCGCGCGCCACACCGCGCGAACCTGGGTGCGGCGACCCGCCGCGCGGTCCTCGAACGACACCTCCTTGCCGGCAGCGACGATGTCGTAGATGCGGTCGGCGTTTGACAGCAGCTCCTGCCGGGCGGCATAGATGTCGGCCGCAGCCTCGCCGATCGCGTACATGACGTAGGGGTCGTCCTTGATCGCGGTTCCGGTGGCGCCGACACGGTCCCGCTGGTAGTCCAAGTGCGCGGCCAGCGCTCCCTCGGCGATGCCGATGGTCGCCGCGGAGATACCCAGTGGGAACATCGTCGACCAGGGCATCAGATACAGCGGCTTGGTCATGCCGGCCTCACGCTGGGCGGTGCCGTCCATCACCTTCGTCACGTCCATCGTCCGGTGGGTCGGGACGAACGCGTCTTCGACGATGACATCCTTGGAGCCGGTTCCGCGCAGCCCCACGACATTCCACGAGTCTTCGACGATCTCGTAGTCCTTGCGAGGCAAGATCATGTGCAGCATCTGCGGCGGCATCAGCGGTTTGCCGTCGCTGTCGCCGAGCATCGCGCCCAGGATGATCCAGTCGCAGTGGTCGGTGCCCGAGCTGAACTGCCAGCGGCCGTTAAAGATGTAGCCGCCGTCGACCGGCTTGGCCACACCCTGTGGCGCGTACGGGGAGGCCATCCACGTGTCGACATCATCGGCCCAGACCTCGGCAGGCACTTTCGGATCTGCATAAGCCAACTGGTACGGGTGCACGCCCAGCACGCCGACGATCCAGCCGGCCGCCGGATCCAGTGCCGCCGTCGCCATCACCGTCTCGGCGAACTCGCGTGGGTGGACCTCAAACCCTTGGTAACTCTTGGGCTGCAGCAGCCGGATCAGACCGGCAGCCTTCATCAGCTTTACGGTGTCGTCGGTGAGCCGGCCAATCCGCTCGGCTTCGGCGGCTTGCCCGCGCAACTGGTCGGCTATGGCCCTTACCCGGTCAAGTACCCGCTCGCTCATGCTGTCGTCCTTACGTGTGTGGCTTACTAATGGTCTGCCGCAGTCCGTGGCCCCGGATGATCCACGTGTTCGGGTTGTCAGGGTCGGTGAGCCAGCGGACGGGTCGCACCCGGCTGCCGAGGTAAACTTGCGGGGCCCGTCTAACCAGCATGCCTGCGCCCACGCGTCTGATCACCTCGACCTGCCGACCGGGAATGAACACCCACCCAGCTGCCCCCACCGAGATCCGCAGGGCGACCATGCTGGTGCTCACCTGATCGCGTCTGCACAAAGGCGAGTAGCCCGCCACGATAGATCGGGTCCGGGATCTCTTCGGCGCTGGTGTGCTTATGGCGGACACGACCTGTAGGAAGGATGTTCAGGAGAGCGGCAATCCACCTACGACAATCGCAGGACCGACACGGCGACGAGCTGGCCATTTCCCGGCAACGCGACGACTGCCTTGCGTTGTGGCGTGGGACCTGGACCGGCTGCACCGCAGACCGATCGAGCTAGAGGAGTTCCTCGCCCTGGCCGACGGCGTACGCGCACACGCGCCGTCGTGCGTCGTTCAGGCGCACACCCGGTTGGGCGCCGCAGTTAAACCGGCTTGATCCTTTGGCCCGGGCTTGTACGAGACAGCTCGATCACGCTCTCCTCTGATCCGTGCGAATATCCGCCACCGGAGCGCACCATGCGGTGTTGCTCCTCAACTCGAACCGACCCGCAAGGCGGGTCGGATTTCGTCACCCACATCGTGCAGATCGTCACGCACGGCCAGCTGTGACGATAGTCTCCGCCCTAGCAATAGTTGCGTAGGTGTATGCTTTTGCTATTAACAAAGCGTAGTTGGATGTAACAAATGCGCATGCGTGAGAGAGGCAGTCCGATGAAGTCTCAAACTGAGACCGCGATCAAGGTGTTCGGCGGTGCAGCCGCGGTTGCTGTTGCGGTCGGGCTAGGTGGTGTTGGTGTTGACGCGGCACGCAGCAACCCGACCACGGGGCACCCTTCGTCCAGCGTGATCCCGGCGCCAGCCACTTCCGGAAGTGCTACCGGCTCTGGTTCCGGCGTTCATAGCGCCACCCTCATCGATTTTGCAACTCCGCCCCACCCTCATCCGCACCAACGGCATTAGGCCAATGGGTCGTGAATGACTCATTCAGGTGACTGTAGGGCTGTTCGACGGCGATTCCAGCGCACGATCATATTTGCCAGCGATGCCGCTCACCGCGTTCGGCCCAACCACGATCCAGTGCCCAACCCGAAGGATGATTGCGGTGAGCGGACGCAAATGCGGTCAAAACTCGCCCGTCGACGCGGGCGCCGCCCGGCGATGAGGAGCACGACTGCGACAGACCGAGGGACCGGCATCGGCGAATTGGCGGCCCGGCTGCGTCGACTCGAAGACGAACGCGATATCACACGGTTGATCGCCTCATACGGTCCAGCCGTGGATGCCGGAGATTCCGACGCCGCCGCGCGCCGGTGGGCGGCCGACGGCACCTATGACGTCGACGGCTGGCTGATGGAAGGCCGAGCAGATGTGCGCGCCATGTTAGCTCGCAGGCGCACCAGCCGTGTGCTCGACGGTGATCCCGACGCGCATGCGTTGTTGACAAGGGGCCTCGCGGGGGCCGTTGGCTACTCGCGCGAAAGAAACGCCAGCACGGTGCTTTCGAACGCCTCCTTGGCCTCGATCATCGCCCAGTGCCCGGAGTTGGGGAATATGTGAAGTTCCGCGTTGGGGATGGTGCGCATCGGGACGAGCGCCATATCGGGCGGACTCACCCTGTCGTCTCGGCCCCACGTCAGCAGGGTGGGTGCCGTCAGCTTGTGCATCACGGCCCACGGCGGCGGCCGGTCGGAGGCATTCATCGCTGTGTTCATCGCGGCAAACGCTGCTTTGCCATACATGCGGCGCGCGGCGGCCAGTGTCACGGGATCGGTGGCCAGCTGCCAGCGTTCCTCGATCAGTTCGTCGGCGAGCAGGGACTGGTCGTACACCATCGACTTGAGCCAGTCGACGAGCCGTTGCCGGGTCGGGTCCTCGACGAACTCCTGCAAGAGTCGGATGCCCTCGCTGGGGCTCGGGCTGAAGATATTGGTACCGATACCGCCGATCGTCACCAGCCGGCCGACGCGGTCCGGATTCTGGATGGCGAAGTTGATGCCGACGCCACCGCCCATCGAGTTGCCGACGACGTGCACCTTCTCGACGCCGAGCGCATCCAGGAAAGGCGAGATGGTGCCATATGCGGTGACCATCGGGTGGCCGCCGAAGTCGTCGGTGACCCCGAAACCGGGGAATTCCAGGATCAGGCAGCGGTAGCGCTCGGCGAAGGTGGGCAATACGCCGCGAAAGTTGCGCCAGCCGGTGACCCCGGGGCCGGAGCCGTGCAGGAACAACAGCACCGAGCCGGAATCGGCGCCGCAGTCGTAATAGCGCAAAGCGCCCTTCGGAGTATTGATTTCACGCAGGTCGTGCTCGACGACGGTGATCCGTTCAGAAGTGTGTGCCACGCATGTCACCCTGCCATGCCGTCGCGACGAGCGGGAATGCTGTTCTGTGACCTGTGGCCGGCGAGCAGGTGGTCGACGGAATACGTGTACCTAATTTTCTTGCTTCTTGCAGACAAACAGTGACGAACCCAATCTTTCCGGTCAAAACCGGACCAACAGGCAGCGCTGCGATCAGGCGGTACAAAGCCTACTCGACATCGCAGGCGACGCTTGCACGCAGGTCGAGGTCGGCGGGCGAGGTGCGGGCCGCATCATGAACTCGGCGCGGTAATCCGCGGCGACGGCCTAACTCCTGATTGGCGCCGCTGCCGATACAGTTGGTCCTCGTGAGCCGACCAGCCCCACCTGTGCTGACCGTGCGATACGAGGGATCCGAGCGCACCTTCGCAGCAGGCAACGATGTAGTCATTGGGCGTGATTTGCGTGCGGACGTCCGCGTCGCACACCCCCTGATCTCCCGGACACACCTCGTCGTGCGATTCGAACAGGGCCGCTGGATCGCTATCGACAACGGCAGTCTCAATGGGCTGTATGTCAACAACCGTCGCGTGCCGGCCGTCGACATCCACGACGGCCTGCAGGTCAATATCGGCAATCCGGACGGCCCGGCGGTGACCTTCGAGGTCGGCCGCCACCAGGGTTCGGCCGGGCGGCCTCCCCTGACGACGTCGATACCACTTTTCAGCCCACCCGGCGGACCAAGTGGACCACATCCGACCCAGGGCCCGCCGGGGACCGGCACATCCTGGCGCGGCCAGCCTCAATACCCGCCGTTGGCCCCATTGCGGCCGCAGCCCTCGCATCCGCCCAGCGGACCGCAACCAGTCCACCCGTCGGGTCCACTGCCGAGCTACCCGTCTGGGCCGCAGCCGCGATACCCGTCCGGCGGACAACCGGTCGGACCGCCCAGCGGACCACAGCAGGCGCCGAAGATTTACCGGGCACCACCCATGAAGGTGCCCCCGGCCCCTGCCGCAGAGCCCGAGACCGGCCGCGTCGGCGGTGATTCCACCAACATCGCGACATCGATGATGCGGATCCTGCGGCCGGGTAGATCGGCGGTGGAGTCGATACCGGGCGCGATCAAGATCGGCAGGGCCAACGACAACGACATCGTCATCCCCGAGGTGCTGGCATCACGCCACCACGCCACCCTGATCCCGACGCCCAACGGCACCGAGATCCATGACAACCGCAGCATCAACGGCACCTTCGTCAATGGTGCCCGGGTCGACTCAGCGCTGCTGCGCGACGGCGACGTCGTCACGATCGGCAACATCGACCTCCTCTTCGCCGGCGGCACACTGGTGCGCCGCGACGAGACCGCGACCGCGACGCGCGCCGGCGGTCTCGACGTGCGCGGGGTGACGTGGACGATCGAGAACAACAAGACGCTGCTGGACGACATCTCGCTGGGCGCGCTTCCCGGAACGCTGACGGCCGTTATCGGTCCGTCTGGTGCAGGCAAGTCGACATTGGCCAGGTTGGTGGCCGGGTACACGCACCCGACCAAGGGCACGGTGGCCTTCGAGGGCCACAACGTTCATGCCGAATACGCCTCGCTGCGCAGCAGGATCGGCATGGTGCCGCAGGACGACGTGGTGCATGGGCAACTGACCGTGCAACAGGCGTTGATGTACGCCGCCGAACTGCGGCTGCCGCCGGACACCACCAAGGCCGACCGCGCCCAAGTGGTGGCGCGGGTGCTCGAGGAACTCGAGATGAGTCAGCACCTGCACACTCGGGTCGACAAGTTGTCGGGCGGTCAGCGCAAGCGCGCCTCGGTGGCGCTGGAGCTGCTGACCGGCCCGTCGCTGCTGATCCTCGATGAGCCGACATCCGGCCTTGACCCGGCGCTGGACCGGCAGGTCATGACGATGTTGCGGCAGTTGGCCGACGCCGGCCGCGTGGTCCTCGTGGTCACCCACTCGCTTACCTACCTGGACGTCTGCGACCAGGTTCTCCTGCTGGCCCCGGGCGGCAAGACCGCTTTCAGCGGGCCGCCCAGCCAGATCGGTCCGACCATGGGGACGACGAACTGGGCCGACATCTTCAGCACGGTCGCCAACGACCCGGACGGGTCCAAGGCGCGGTACCTGGCGCGGACGGGCCCGACTCCGCCACCGCCGCCAGTGGAGAAACCCGCCGAGCTGGGCGAACCGTCGCACACGAGTCTGTTCCGCCAGTTCTCCACGATCGCCAGGCGGCAGATCCGGTTGATCGTCTCTGACCGGGGCTACTTTGTCTTTCTTGCGCTGTTGCCGTTCATCATGGGCTCGCTGTCGATGTCGGTGCCCGGCAACGTCGGCTTCGGCATCCCCAACCCGCTGGGTGCCGCGCCCGGCGAGCCCGGACAGATCCTGGTGCTGCTCAATGTCGGTGCGGTCTTCATGGGGACCGCGCTAACCATCCGCGATCTGATCGGTGAACGGGCCATCTTCAAGCGAGAACAGGCGGTTGGCCTGTCCACCTCCGCATACTTGTTGGCCAAGGTCTGCGTCTACACCGTGTTCGCGGTCATTCAGTCGGCGATCGTTACCGTGATCACGCTGATCGGCAAGGGCGGCCCGACTCAGGGCGCGGCGGCGTTGGGCAAGCCCGGCCTGGAGCTGTTCGTCGACGTGGCCGCAACCTGCGTCGCCTCGGCGATGCTCGGGTTGGCGTTGTCGGCCGTCGCCAGGTCCAATGACCAGATTATGCCGCTGCTCGTCGTGGCGGTCATGTCGCAGCTGGTTTTCTCCGGCGGCATGATTCCCGTCACCGGGCGCTTTGGGCTGGACCAGATGTCCTGGGCCACACCGGCGCGGTGGGGTTTCGCGGCGTCAGCTTCCACGATCGACCTGACCAAATTGCAGCCCGGTCCCCAAACCCCGAAGGATTCACACTGGCATCACAATGCCGGCACCTGGTGGTTCGACATGGCCATGCTCGTGGTAATCAGCGTTGTCTACCTCGGCTTCGTGCGCTGGAAGATTCGCCTCAAGGGCGGCTGATCACTTGCCAGACCGTTGATGCTAGGCGGGCATGGCGCGCTGCATCGCGGCCACGAAATCAACCTCGTCCGGGTCACCGGAAGTGCGCAGGACGGAGCGGGTGGTCGTGTTGACCAGAAATGTCCACCCGCGCTTGAGCGAGGCGCCGTCGCAGCCGATCCGGTTGACCTGTTGGTATTCGGGGTGACCGGCGACGGGACCGGCCGGCTATCGGCAGCAGCCTGGTTTCCGGGGCTTGCTGGCGCACGAGAGCCAGAGCAATGGTAGCGAGCTCTGCGGCGTCGGTGGTTTCAGCCTGTGTCGGCTGTTCCATTCGCTATGCTCCCGGCCGTTACGTGGCTGGCTTTTTGCTTACGGCGGGCGTGTTCCTTAACGGTTCGTTTGGACATCGCATCGATCCTCCGCCTTTAGTCCAATGCTGACCCGAGGAGGTCAGTGCTTAGTTTTTCCAGGCGCCTGCGGGCACCTGCATTCTCGACCAGGGCGGCGGCACGGGCGTTCTCAAGACCGTCGTAGTAGCCACCGTCGACCACCGGACACGTGGGTGAGCCGAGCGTGGACAAATCGATGCAGCCTCCTCGACCGGTCGGCTGGAATACGCGGCGACACCAGACTGTCGTTTCGTTTCCTCAAACCGCGATGCGAAACCCGGTCGGCGCCAACCTTTCAACGCCTGAAGGAGATCCGTTTGGCCATCTGGCCACGTCACCCAAGGAGCGCGAAGGTGAGTGGCTAGACCCCCTTGCGTTCCACCTGGTCGGCGGCAGCGCGCATCCGGTCTGACAATGAAAGCAGATTGTGCTCGCCTACCCCGTAGGGCATGGTGTAGGCCAGCTGCCGTAACTCAACGGCATAGTTGCGCAACTCCTGGCGGAGTTGTGTCTCGACAGTAGGCATGACTTCTTCCTATGAGCAGACACTGAACAAAACGCCTGACTCTTCGACGGGCCGATTTTTCAAAATCTACGCAGTCCAGCTTCTGGGCGCGATACACCCGATGCGTTTTAACGGGAGCTTGACAGGGTCTATACAGTCAGCGCACCCCGCTGCAGGCGTCCACCAGCGCGCGCCGCCGCGCTTAACGACGGAGGCTGTCGTAAATGTCAACCAGGGCGTCGTATCGTCGCTGCACATCCGCGCGATCGGATTCCTCCGGGACCGATTCGGTGTTGGCTCGCATGATCATCGCTGCTTGATCCATCAGCATGCGGGCCCGCGCGGTGTCAGTGGTTTGCTCCATGATCGTGATCAGCGCTTCGAGCTGGCGGATCATCACCGCCGGCATTCCGAAGCTGGCCTCCCGGATTTTCTCGAACGCCCGCTGCACCAAACGCCCGAAGCTCACCTGATCAGAGATGAGGCGAATCGCGCCCGTGCGGTCCCGGTGAACCTGGCTGGGGGCCCAGACCCGGGCAATCTTGCACAGGCAATCGGCGAGCCAATCCACACAAGTCATTGCGGTGAAGGGGTCGTTGACGGCGGGTGAGAGCGCGCGGACGGCGATCTCGACGAGCTGATCGACACCGAACGCCACATCCTGGGTCAGAGTGCGGTGCGGCCCGGTCACCTGCGCGTGTTCCAGGTACCGGGCGACGTGGTCGGCAGCTTCCGCGGGCCACACGCTGGCTACCTCTCGGCCTTCGACCAGGAAATGTCCGGGCCGGTAGGGCAGCCGCACCACTGCGTCGACGTCCGCGGCGACCCGCACCAGCCTGCTGTGACGGATGAACTGTAGATAGCCGCTCTTGGGGGTGCGGATTACCGCGCCGGAAGTCTCGATGGTGTTAATCAACTCCGCCAGTGACCGCGCATCCGGCGGAGGGATTGCACCGGCGTCGCGGTTGTCGGCGCTTTGCAGTTCGACGGCTTGCGCCAAGTCCTTGGCGATGCTGGCGATCACCTGCGGCAGCTGGATCTGGGCGGCGATGTGATGGATGAAGTAGATGAGCACCGCGGAGTCGATCAATACCAGCTGGAATGTCAGCGTGATCGACAGGTGCGGCACGTAGTCGCCGTGGTCACCCGGCCCGATCGACACCAGAACCAGGATGCAGTAAACGAATGAGGCCACGAACGTACCCAGAGTCAGTTGGGTGCCGCGGTCGCGGATGAAATTGCGCAGCATCCGGGGGCCGAACTGGGTCGACGCCAGTGTCAGCGCGACGATCGTGATCGAAAAGACAATTCCCACCACGGTGATGACCGCACCCGCGACCGTCGCGAGAATGACTCGGGCGGCATCAGCGCTGCCGCTGATCACCCAGGTCGGCAGGTGGATAGCGCCCCGGTAAGCCGCGTGGTCCACCACGCCGGCGCCGACGAACAGCGCGGCCGCGGCGAGCACCTCCAGGCCGGGCACCAGCCATAGGTTGGTGCGCAACTCGTCACGACGCCACCGCGTCAGCCCGGTGATCATAGGCATCACATCGGGGCCAACGAACGAGCATACCGCAGCCGCGGCGAGGTGAGTGCTACCACGACGGACATTCCAGCCGAGGCCATCGCGTGGTGCAAGTGGACAAAGGTCGGCGGGACCGGCGAAAAGCCCGTTCCGACGTGCCCTGCTGAACATGGCGAGACCGGCAAGATGGCGTAAAGATCACATGCCCGGGCGTATGCATCGCGTATATATCCCGACAGATCAGCCATCCCGGAGCTGACACGGCGTAGATGTTGGGGTGTGCACGACACAGCACAAAGTCCCGAAGCGGCCGCCCATGGGTGATTTGCTGCTGGTCTTGAGCCTGATGGCGGTGCCGTTGATGATCTTGGTGGCCGTCGGCTGCCTGAATTGGCGCGATGGCCGCCGGTGGATCGACGGCAGCCGGCGGCGACGCGGCCACGTCGCGCCCACCGACAGCTCCACACGTCCGCAGCGCGCACCCACCTCGCATCAGCGCGTTGACGTTTATTTGCGCAGGTAGCCGGTGATCGCCGCGGCGACCGCGTCGGGTTGTTCGGGGAAGAGGGCGTGGCTGGCCTCGGCGATCACCGTGGAGGTGACGCGGTCGCCGTCGCGTGTCCGCAAGTCAGCCCATTCGTCGCGCTGGTGGAAGGGGTCGAGGGCGGCGATGATCTCGAACACAGGCGCGCTGCCAGCGCTCCAGTAGCGGGCCACGTCGGCGTGGTGGACGCAGTCCACCTGCATCGCGAGGGTGTCGGGATACCAGCCGTCCAGCCAGATCGAAGCGTCGTGGCCGGGCGCGAAGAACGCCAGGCATAGGCGGCGAAGCCGCTCGTCGTCGGGCAACGACAAGTCACCGGCGCGCAATGGGGCCGAGTTGATATCAGGAGCGACGGTTTTCCCGGATGCCGCGGCCAGGATCACCGCAGCGACTTTGTCGGGATGGTGAACAGCGGTGGCGCGGGCGACAAAGTTGCCGAACGCGTGGCCGAGGACGACCGCGGGCCCATCGGCAAGGGTCTCGATCACCGCTGCGATTTCGTGCGCCATGTCGTCAAAGCCCACCCCGGTCATCGGACCGACCGAGTGGGCGATGCCGCGAGGTTGGGGGCGCAGCACCTGGTAGTCGGCATCGACGAGTGTTGCGCTGAGCGAGTCGAAGTCTTTACCGCCGTCGCGGCCGTAGGACGGGATGATGACCACCGCAGGGCCGTGTCCGTCCACGTAGGTCTCGATGCATGCAGCGCCGGCGGGGACGATTTCGCTGCGCCGGGTCATGACTCGTCGGGGTAATCCAACTGGACGCGCAGCAGCGCGGCCTGGCGGACGATGCCGTCTGGGGGAGCGGTGGTGCCGCCGTCGGTCGTGACGTAGGCGACGCGCCCGTGGTCTCCTGCGCCGCGTCCCCATGCCGCGCTGGATGGCCCGACGAGGGTTTCGTCGAACGGGTCCCCGGCGATGTGGCGGACCTCGCTGCCATGCCCGGGTGCTAGCGGCACGCGGTCGAAAGTGTTGGCGCGATGCCTTGTCACGTAGGCGAATCCGGCGTCCTCATCGAGGCAGAAGTCGTCGGCGTTGTCGATTGCGGCAACAAACTGCGGCGGCCCAGCGGGATCGAGGGTGGACGAGTCGACGGGGACGCGCATGAACACTTTCTGCGCGGTTGAGGTGTAGTACAGGTAGCCGGTCTGCGCGCCGTAGCGCACTCCGTTGACACCGGGCTGCGGAGGGGGAGGCACGCCGCTATCGGGATCGAACGCCATGGTGTCGTCCGCAAGCCACACCCGGGCCGTTGCGCTGCGCGCATTGTCGGCGAGGTCGATGCGCCAAATGAGTCCGGCGAAGCAGTCGGCGATCGCCAACACATTCGGCCCCAGCAGGCAGCTGCCGTTGAGGGCGCGGACACCGTCATCGAAGGTGTAAATGACCTCCGGCGATACCGGCGCCCCCGGTGCCCATCCATTGAAATCGATTCGCACCAAATGTGATTCATGGGTGGTGTAGCCCTCGGTGAGGCTGACGATGAACACGTCGGGTGCGACCTCGGCGATACCGGTGACCGGGTGATCGAAGGTGTGCACCAGGACCGGCTCGACCATTGCACCCGGCGCGGCAGGTGGAACCCACCAGAGTTTTCTTTGCACGAGCTCGGTGATGAGGATGGACTCGTCGGCACGCACGGCGAGGTTTTCCGGAAAGTACCACTGTGGGAAAAACGCGATCGGAGCCAGCGTGACGGTGGGCAGCGGGGGAAGGGCCATGATGATCCTTAAGCGTCGTGGTCGGGGGCGGGAATATTGAAGGCGTTGAGAATGCCGCAGACCGTGTGATAGATACCCGTCAGGACACCGACCTCGAAAACACCGGCGGCACCGAACGTTTGCTTGCCTTGGTGGTAGAGATCGTCGTCGCCGTGATGGGTGGGTCGACAGCGCCCTGGCGAGCCGGTGGGCGGTCTTCTCGGCGTCGGTGAGAGTGTCGGGCTCGCCTCCGGCGACCAGTTCGGCAACGATCGACTCGGCCAGCCCGGTGGCGGTAATGCGGTCGAACAGTTCACGCTGAGTCGGTCAGCGCGTCGGGGTCGGCGAGCCTCAACGACCACCCAGCCCGTGCTCGCCGGCGCTCACTGGTCCAATCCCTCGGCGTCGGCCGGTACGTCGAAGGCGCCCAGCGTCATACACACCATGGTGAACCAGCCCAGCAGCACCGCGACGTCCACGATGCCGGCGTCACCAAGCAGCTCTTTGGCGCGCCGGTACAGGCCGAGTGGGACGACGCGCGGGGCGACCAATGCGGATGCTAGCTCGTAGACCGCCTGTTGGCGTGGATCGTCGAACGATGTTGGTAGCCCGGCGATCAGCGCCTCGACACGCCGCGGGTCCAAGTGGCCGTCACGCTCGCCGATGATCTCGTGTTCGTAGTTGGCGTAGGGGCTGCGCCACCGGCCGTTGACAATGTTGGTTGCGATCTCGATCTCGGCCTTCGTCAACGTGGACGCGCGCTGGAAGTACGCGCCGGTCGGCACGATCGTCTTGGAGAGCGTGGGGTTGGCAAGCCAGATCTTATGTGGACCGGGCACCAACCCCCGCAGCTCGCGGGTCAAGTCGTAGGCCTCCTTCATGTCGGGCGACATCTGGTCGACTGGCGTTTCGATGAACCGGCCAAAGGTGCCGAAATCCGATGTGTCACTCATGCTCTGCCTCATCCCATGCTCAGGTGCCGTAGAGTGTCCCGTCCCCGGTGTTGGCCGTGGCCGACGTGAGGTCGGTGCCTTCTAGTACCTGCGCTACCAGTCAACGACTTGAAAGGGATATCGTCCAATACCTTTCATCGGTCCTTTTCATATGATGATGCATATATGGAATTGACCCGGCGGCTGCTCGAGCAGTTCCTTGCGGTGGCCGACGAGCGCAACATAGGCCGCGCAGCCGAACGCCTCTCTATGACCCAGCCTCCGCCGACCCAGGCGATCCAGCGACTCGAACGCGCGATGGGGGTGAAGTTGTTTGGCCGCACCGCGCGAGGGGTTGAGTTGACCACCGCTGGGCGGTCGTTTCGTGAGGACGCCGAGCGCCTCAGTGCCGCACACGACGCAGCCATCCGCCAAACAGACAACGACACGCCAAGGAAGGGTGTTCGACTGCTGATACCCCAATACTTTTCGTGAACGCCGCGGTGACGGCATGCAAGTCCTTGTTGCAGACGGGCTGATCGAGAGACTTCGAACGTGCTTGGGACGTGCGAGTCAAACGAAAATATCGGTCGGCAAACCAAATTCGGATGTCGGTCTGGATCCATGGGTCGGTTAAGCCAGAACTCGGGTGAGGCTGTGCCAGCGATGGTGGCGATACCGGAACACCGCCCGGATGAGCATGCGTGTTGCGAAACCCCGCCATCCGTCGTCGGTTTCCACCTCGTCGGTATAGCGGCAGCGTTGGTCGTCAAGAGGTGTAAATGTCAGGCGATGATTCCAGGTGCGGACCGGCCCACCGTGTTCGTTCGTGTAGATCTCGGTGGCGTCTAGTTGTTTGACCGTCAGGTGATGCGTCCACGCGGGAATGATCCCGAACCACCAGAGCCGTGCCGAGCCCTGAGCACCGACGTCGATCTGATCTGGGAAGCTCATATCGGTTGCCCGGAGGATCGGCCAGAGCACGTACTTCAAGAACTGCGGCTTGCGGGCCAGCGCACACGCCGTCTCCGCTGAGATCGGCAGCTCCGTAGTTAGGGTTACCTTACTCACCAGGTCATCATGAACGCAGCGAGCCCGCCCGGCAAGACCTTCCGGCCGGATGAGCCAAGCAGCGCGCATCTACTCATTGGGCAACGGTTTCTGGCGCAGCGACTCAATGCGGGCAAGCAGCATTGCTGTCCACTCCGTGATGTATTGCTCGTCCGGCATGTCTGCTCCTGGTGCGTGGAACACGGTGCTTGTCGCCTTTTGGCCAAGGAGTGCATTGACCGCGACAGCGCCGATGGCCGAGGCGTCTTTCTGGTCGATACAGGGGGCCCAGCTCTTTACCCAATCCGCCACCTCGGCGTAGAGCCCGGCGAACAGGGCCGCGTAGGCGTCGTTGAGTCGTGGCGACCGGCCCGACGGCACGCGGGACGCGATCTGCAGCAGCTGCGATTCCTCGTCGAGAACGGTGAGCACATATCGGCCCAGCATGGTGAGTTCGCTTCGCAGGTCGCCGAGCCCGGCGAAAAGTGCCCGGATATCGCGCATCGCGTGGCGGCGGTCCAGCTGCCGGTCGATGCCGGCTTCTAGGAGCGCCTCTTTCGTTTTGAAGTGGTGATAGAGGGCACCCGACCCAGGTGCCAGCCCCGCAGCGGCCTCGATCTGCGCCACGCTGGTGGCCTGGTATCCCTGTTCGCCGAAGAGTCGCATTGCCTCGGTGATCAGGCGTTCCCGTGTCGGCGCTTCCGGCATTGACCGCTCCTAAGTGCACACTTAGTATCGACAAGCGAGTACTTTAACGGCTGAATCGACGCCCCGCCAGGGAGGTCACGATGGCAGGCGGACAGGACCCGGTACCTCGCGGGAGGATTCGGCGCACCATGCCGTTGGCGGGGTTCACCGCCCGGGCCGCGGGTGGGCGGATGGTGGCCGCCCTGCGAGAGCGGGCCGGCGACACCGGTGCCGTTGTGCGCTTTCACGAGCGCACCGCCGAGCGATACACCGAGCTACTCGGTCACTCCAAGGGTGTGCTGATGAAGGCTGGCCAGATCTTCTCCATGGTCGACGCCAGTTCGATTGGCAGCGGTGGACTTTGGCCCTATCAGAAAGCGCTCACCCGCCTGCAGGCCGACGCGCCGCCTATGGACCCGGCCCTGGCCAAAGATGTGCTCCAGGCCGATCTCGGCCTGCCCGTCGATGAGGTGTTCGCCGAGTTCAGCGACGAACCGATGGCGGCGGCTTCCATCGGGCAGGTGCACCGGGCGGTCCTGCACGATGGCCGGGATGTCGCGGTCAAGATTCAGTATCCGGGTGCGGCCGAGGCGATCCGCGACGACCTGGCGAACACCGAACTGTTGGCGACGTTCTTCCGGTTTGCGTCCTCGGCGTCGGGTACCGGGATGCCCGATCTCCGACAGGCGACGCAGGAGATCGCCGACCGCATCTCCGAGGAAATCGACTACCGGCATGAGGCCGCCAACATCACCGCGTTCAGCGAGCTCTACCGCGGACACCCCTTTATCCGGATACCGGAAGTCATTTTTGAGGCATCTGGTGATCGGGTCCTGACCATGACCTTTCTCAACGGAATGAACTGGGCCGCCGCCCAAGACGCCGATCAGAAATTGAAAGACAACTGGGCAGAGGTCATCTTTCGGTTCGGTGGGGGAGCCATTCGGCACGCGAATCTGTTCAACGCCGATCCCCATCCGGGGAACTACTGCTTCGGCGAAGACGGCACGGTCGGATTCGTCGACTTCGGCTGCGTCAAGGTCCTGCCCGAGCGTCAGCGTCACACATACCTGCGGATGCTCCGCGCGGCAGTTGACGGACGCAAATACGAGATGCATGACCTGATGGCCGAATTGGGTTACTTTACCGGCGTTCCCGCACTTGCCGTAGACGAGGCATACCAGTGGATGGCAGAGCTCCTCTATGAGGTGCTCGCACCACAGCCGGTCACCTATACCCAGGACACCTCGAAACGTGCTATCGACGCCCTCATCGATATCCGCTCGCCCGACCACCCCGTACGTCGCGTGTCAGTCCCCGAAGATTTGGTGTTCTTCACCCGGATCAGCCTCACCGTGAACCCGATATGCGCCACGCTGGGAGCCACCCTCCACGCCCGGTCGATCATGGACGACATGGACGGGGTCGCCGAACCCACGACACCGTTGGGTAAGCAGCATTACGCCTGGGTGCACCAACGCGGCCTCCCGTACGGATTGGAGCCACATGACCACCCCTAGCACCACGGCGCCCCACTTGCCGTGGAACGCCGCCAATCCCTACCCGTTCTACGAACGGCGGCGCAGAGACGGTGATGTGGTGTGGGACGAAACCGCCCAAGCCTGGCTGGTTCTCGGCTACCAGGCAGCGCGACAGGTGCTCGGCGGATCGGGATGGACCAGCAATCCGCTGGCCAATCCCAATGCTCGCGCGGCGCTGTATGCCGTGGGTTCCAATCTAGTCGACCGATCGATGCTGTTCACCGACGGCGCCAATCACGCCCGGCTGCGCGGCTCGGTGCGCGATGTGTTCACCCGATCATTCATCACCGGCCTCACTGCCGGTGTCGAAGACATCGCCACAGCCGTGATCGACAACGCGGCAACGGCCACGGTGTTCGACTTCATGGCCGAAATCGCCTTGCCCCTTCCGCTCACTGTCGTCGGAGAGTGGCTGGGCCTAGACCCTGAAACCGCCCAACTACTGCGCGAGAAATCACCGGCGATCAGCCGGATGCTCGGTGCGTTCGCCGACGCCGAGGCCGTCGAATCCGGCGCGGCGGCCTTCGCGACACTGCTCACCGAGTTTCTGCCGCTGGCCGCGGACCGGCGCAATCATCCAGGAGACGATCTCCTCAGTTTCATTGCTGCCGACCCGGATCTCATGCTCGACGACGTCGTCATCACCGCAGTCCTCATTGCGGTTGCCGGTCACGAAACCACGGCGAATCTTCTAGGGACTGCGATGATCCGACTGCTCACCGATCGCGCCGACGGCACTCGCATTGTCGACGGCCTCGGCCCTTTTGATCCGTCGCTGATCAGCGAACTACTCCGACTGGATGGACCGGTGCAGGCAACCGCGCGCACAGCGACTGAGGATCAGGTCGTCGGTGACGTGGAAATCGCACACAGGCAACCGGCTCTCGTTATCGTGGCCGCCGCCAACCGTGACCCCGCGGTGTTCGACGAGCCTGACCAGTTCCGGTTGGGACGCCGCGGGCCAGCGCCGCTGGCATTCGGCTTCGGCGCGCATCACTGCCTGGGTGCGGCGTTGGCGCGACTGGAGACCACGGTGGCACTGCGCCTGATCTTTGCGCGCAAGCCCGTATTGGCCGGCCCGGTGTCCTGGCGCGACACACCGGGAATCCGTGGACCACTCGAAGTCCCGATGGTGTTCCAGGTTCCGTAGCCGGGATGTTGATCGGGGGCAGTAGTAGTCACGACGATCACTCACGCGGCGGATTCAACGCGAAAATTTCGGGCGCCCTTCACATTCCGTAGACCCGAACAGTTCACGCAGCCGATACTCCCCACACAGTCAATGCAGCGCACGCAGCCGATACAGGCGACGCACCGGGTGCAAGCAATGCATCCCACGCACGCCACGCATTCCCGCACGAGAAGACACAACACAGTCAACAGACTGCCCGCTACGCCGACGCTGCCCGCGGTGCCTGCCGAGCCAGCTACGCCGACGCTGCCCGCGGTGGCGACCGACCCGGCTACCGCGACGCTGCCCGCGGTGGCGACCGACCCGGCTACCGCGATACTCCCCGCGGTGGCGACCGACCCGGCTACCGCGACACTGCTCGTAGCCGCGACCGATCCCGCGACTACGATACTGTCCATGCTGGCGATCGAGCCCACCGTTGGGCCGCTGTCAAGAGCAACCGCTGAATCCCTCTGAACTGGCACACGCTCATCATTCCAGCGATGGGCTGACCTTTGCCTCTTTTGGACGGTTTCGCCGGCGCCAGCGCGCTGGGTGGTCATTTCCCATCCGACACCGCATCGACTACCGTGCCAGGACGAGGGGACCATGACGGCGGCCAAAGTTGACTTCAGTACCGTCCGTTGGGGCTCGGTGGAGTGGACGAATCTGGTCACTCTGTACCTGCGCGCGTATGAAAGCCGTTCGCGGCGGCCGATTCTGGGCGATCATACGGCCGCCGAGGCGGTGGACCGGATCAACTATGCATTCAAGCGAATACATCGGACCTCGCTGCCGACGGGCAACCAGTACCTGGTCGCGTTGCGCGCCAAACAACTCGACGACTGGTGCCCTGATTTCCTTGCGCATCACCCCGACGCTGTTGTGCTGCACCTCGGTTGCGGTCTCGACGGCCGCGCGTTTCGGCTCGCTTTACCGCCATCGGTTCTGTGGTTCGACGTCGATCAGCCAAGCGTCATCGAGTTGCGCGGCCGGCTGTACGACGACACCGACCACTACCGGATGATCGGCTCGTCGGTGACCGATCCACAGTGGCTGGATCACATTCCGACCGGGCACCCCACACTTGTCGTCGCCGAGGGCCTACTGATGCACTTGCGGGAGAGCGAGGTCCGACACCTGCTGGAGCGCTTGACGGACCGATTCGATTGCGGTGAGCTGCTTTTCGACACGCTCTCACCGCTGGCGCCGAGCCTATCGAAAGTTTTGACGAAAGGCATCGTCAAGTGGGGCATCCGCGACGTGCGCGACATGGAGGCATGGAATCCGAGGCTGCGATTCCTCGAGCAAACGTCGGTACTGGCCGGCTACGACAAGATCGAGACGACCGCGGTGCGGCTGATTTACCGGCTGCCGCGGGCTCTGCCTTTCGGCTCCTATGACGTACTCAACCGCTTCAAGTACTGAGCTGTCCATCACAGCTCAGAAGCCAGTCGCCGCAGAATGTCGGCTGCGGGCTCGGCGGTGGCGTGCCGGTATCCGGTGCCTGCCCACAGATGGACATAGTCGGGTTTCCCTGTCGCGGCAGCGGCTTTGCGCAGTGGGCTGGTGAGGTAGTGAATCGCGGGATAACCCAAGGGTGCCTCCGCTTCGTGGGCGTCGATGAAAGCATTGCGCAGGCCACGGGCTGGGCGGCCGGTGAAGGCCCGAGTGATCACTGTCTCAGTGCGAGCGGGATCGACCAGCGCTGCCTGGTGGGTGGCTGAGGCACCACTTTCGGCGGCACGCAACAGAACTGTTCCGACCACGGCCGCTGCAGCGCCTGCGCGGATCACGTCGGCCACCGCGCCGGGTGTGGCGAGCCCACCTGCGGCGAGCACCGGCAGCGGTACGCCCGCGGCGATCCGTTTGACGAGGTCGACGATCGGGACCGGCGTCAATGGCTTCAGCGGCGAGAGCGTGCCGGAATGCCCGCCGGCGGCCACCGCTTGCACAGCAAGCATGTCGACACCGGCGTCGTGGGCTTGCGCCGCCTCCTCGGGCGTTGTCACCGTTTGGACCACAACGGTATTGGCCTGTTGCAGCGCGGCGATCACGCTGCGCGGCGGAATGCCGAAGGTGAACGATACCATTGGCACCGGGTCGTCGAGTAGCAGCGCGATCTTCTCGTCGAACCTGTCGTTATCCTCGATCGGCTCCGAAGGCAAGACCAGACCAAACTGGTCGGCCTCCCTTTGAATAATTGCGGCGTAAGTCCGGTAGCTCTCGGGGTCGACCGGCAATGGGTTAGGCGCAAACACGTTGATGCCGAATGGGATACCCTCGGCACGAACCGTCTTGATCTCAGCAGCGACGGCCTCCGCGGTCTTGTAGCCGGCTGCGAGCATGCCCAGACCACCCGCCTGGGTCGCAGCTGAAACCATCGCCGGGGTGGTCGGGCCGCCCGACATCGGGGCAGTGACCAGCGGAATTGACATCCCGAACTGTTCCAACATCACAGTGCCCCTTCGGTGTCCCGGTGCGGCGAATCGAGCGCTGCCTCGACAATATCGGTGTACCCGCGGCCAGGCGCCGGCGAGCGTGCGCAGAATGCCACGCTGGCCGGCGTGTCGTCCCCGCAAGCGGGTGGTGCCCCAGTGCAAACACGCCCGCTCGCCGGTGTCAGTCCGGGAGCGTTCCATCCCGGCGCCGGACCTGAGAGGATGCTTCAGCGTGAAGCGGTCCAACTTTCTGGTGATCGTGGCGGACGACCTCGGGTTTTCCGATATCGGCGCGTTTGGCGGCGAGATTGATACGCCCAACCTGGATCGGCTGGCCTACGCGGGGATCCGGTTGACCGATTTCCATTCCGCCCCGGCCTGCTCACCCACCCGGGCGATGCTGCTGACTGGAACCGACCACCATATCGCCGGCATCGGCACCATGCTCGAGGTCGCGGCCCCGGGATTTCATGGCGCGCCTGGCTACGAGGGCTATCTGAACGACCGGGTCGTAGCGGTGCCCGAGCTACTGCGCGACGCTGGCTACCTGACGCTGATGTCGGGCAAATGGCATCTGGGTGACACGATCGAGAACTCCCCGTGGGCGCGCGGATTCGAGCGTTCGTTCGCGCTACTGCCGGCCGGCGCCAGCCATTACGGCGGCGCGGGCGGCGGTTTCTCCCCGGTGTTAACGCTTTACACCGAGGACGACCGGTTCGTCGCGGTTGGCGACGACTTCTACTCATCCGACTTCTACACCGACACACTGTTGCGGTACTTCCGCGAACGTGCTCACGGCGATGACCGGCCGTTCTTCGCCTATCTGCCCTTTCAAGCACCGCACTGGCCGCTGCAAGCACCTGACGAATCCATCGCGGCCTATCACGGCCGCTACCACGCCGGGCCCGACGTATTGCGTGAGGCGCGCTTGGCAGCGCTCAAGCGGCTCGGCCTGTGCCCGCCTGACGTCACTCCACATCCGGTCGTGGCTGGCGGCGCCGCGGAGTGGGCCGACATGACGGACGACGAGCGGGCGCTGTCGGCGCGCAGCATGGAGGTCTACGCGGCGATGGTGGACCGGATGGACTGGAACGTCGGCCGGGTGATCGATTACCTGGCTGAGACCGGCGAGCTCGACGACACGGTCGTGATCTTCTTGTCCGACAACGGCGCAGAGGGGGCGCTCGTCGAGGCGATGCCGCTCCATGGTGCCCAAATCGCCGCGCAGATCGAAAAGCATTGCGACAACAGCCTCGACAACCTTGGCGGCCCCACCTCGTTCATCTGGTACGGCCCGCGCTGGGCACAAGCTGCCACCGCGCCGTCGCGCCTGCACAAGGCGTTCACCACCGAAGGCGGGATCCGGGTGGTCGGCTTCGTCACCTGGCCGGGCTTTGCCCGGCAGCGTCAGATCGGCACAGCGTTCGCGACCGTCATGGACATCGGCCCAACCATGCTGGAACTGGCCGGCACCGAACATCCCGGCGGGGCCTACCGCGGCCGCGAGGTGGTACCCATGCGCGGCCGTTCGCTGGTGGCGTATCTGTCGGGCGCCGCCGAGGCGGTACATGACGCCGATACCGGCACGGGTTGGGAGTTGTTCGGCCGCCGCGCCATCCGCCAGGGCAACTGGAAGGCGCTCTACCTGCCTGCGCCGTACGGCCCGGGCGCCTGGCAGCTCTACGACCTCTCCTGCGATCCGGGCGAGATCGACGATCGGGCCGCCTCGTGGCCCGACAAGCTGGCCGAGCTACTCGGGCTCTGGGACCGCTACGTCGAGGACAACGGCGTCATCCTGGATCCCGTCTCGGTATTTGACGCTGACCCGCAGACTCTTGGCTGAGACCAACGACGCTGCGCTTCAGCCCCAGTGCCAATGGGCTGCCGCTTATGCTTGAGCGCTGATGGCTGAGACAACCACGTGCGCGATTATCGGCGGCGGCCCGGCTGGGATGGTTCTGGGGCTTTTGCTGGCCCGGGCAGGTGTGCAGGTCACCCTGCTGGAGAAGCACGGGGACTTCCTGCGCGACTTTCGCGGTGACACGGTGCATCCGACAACGTTGCGGCTACTCGACGAGCTGGGCTTGTGGGAGCGCTTCGCGGCTTTGCCCTTCAGCGAGGTCCGCAAGGCGAAACTCGAAGCGAACGGGCGATCGGTGACCTACCTGGACTTCGAGCGCCTGCGCCAACCGCACCCCTATATCGCAATGGTGCCGCAGTGGGACCTGCTGAACCTGCTCGCCGACGCCGCCCGAGCCGAGCCGAGCTTCACGTTGCGCATGGAGACCGAGGTCACCGGGCTGCTGCGGGAGGGCGGCAGAGTTACCGGAGTGCGCTGCCAAGGACCCGACGGCCGCGGTGAACTGAGGGCCGAACTGACTGTTGCGTGCGACGGTCGGTGGTCGATCGCTCGTCACGAGGCCGGCCTGACGGCACGCGAATACCCGGTGAACTTCGACGTGTGGTGGTTCAGGCTGCCGCATAAGGAAGATACGGAATTCTCGTTCTTGCCTCGGCTCGGTCCGGGCAAGGCCCTGGCTGTAATCCCGCGTGAAGGCTATTACCAGATCGCTTACCTTGGGCCCAAGGGCACGGACGAAGAATTACGCGCGCGAGGGATAGCGGCATTCCGTCGCGACGTCGGCGCGTTACTGCCGAACATGACGGAATCGGTGGCGGCGTTGACGTCCATGGACGACGTCAAGCACCTGGACGTCCGGGTGAATCGGCTGCGTCGCTGGCACACCGATGGGCTGCTGTGCATTGGCGACGCCGCGCACGCGATGTCTCCGCTGGGAGGCGTCGGCATCAACCTGGCGATTCAGGACGCTGTCGCGGCCGCGACCCTTTTAGCCGACCCCTTGCGTCGGCACCGGGTCACCGGCCGCGATCTGGCGGCGGTACGGCGCCGCCGCGTATTTCCCACTGCGGTGACCCAAGCGCTGCAGCGGGTGTTGCACAGAGGGCTGCTCGGCCCGCTCCTGCGCGGCGAGGACCCCACGCCCCCGGCGGCTCTGCTGCGCCTGGTCGAGCGGCTGCCGTGGCTGTCGGTTGTGCCCGCTTACTTTGTCGGCGTGGGGATCCGGCCGGAGCGTGCTCCCGCATTCGCGCGTCGCGGATCCGATAACCACACTGGCTAAGCTGAGCCGCGGTAGTGGCATCGACTTCTCGTGTCGCCGAGCGCCTTGGGTCAAGTGCTAGCGTCGGGTCCGTGTCTGGACGGGTGCGGATCGGCGTTCTGGGTGCGGCCCGCATCGCACCTTTGGCGCTCATCAAGCCGGCCAAGGAAAACGTCGAAGTCGTAGTCGCGGCGGTGGCAGCACGCGATGCGGCGCGTGCCCAGGCCTTTGCCGCCGAACACGACATCGCCCGGGTGCACGAAAGCTACGAGGCGCTGGTCGCCGACCCGAACCTCGACGCGGTCTACAACCCGCTGCCGAACGGCTTGCACGGCCGGTGGACCCGAGCTGCCTTGGCCGCCGGTAAGCATGTGCTGTGCGAAAAGCCGTTCACCGCCAATGCGGCCGAAGCGCGCGAGGTCGCCGAACTGGCCGCGAATTCGGATCGGGTAGTGATGGAGGCATTCCACTATCGCTACCACCCGCTGACTTTACGGATTGAGCAGATCATCGCCTCGGGCGAGCTGGGCAAACTCAAGCGGGTGGAGGCGGCCCTGTGCTTCCCGCTGCCGAAGTTCTCCGACATCCGCTACAACTACTCGCTTGCCGGTGGCGCAACAATGGACGCCGGGTGCTATGCGGTACACATGGTCCGCACGTTCGGCGATTCGACCCCGGAAGTCGTTTCGGCGCAGGCGAAATTGCGCGATCCGCAGATCGACCGGGCCATGACGGCCGAGCTGCGGTTTGCCGGCGGACACACCGGCCGGGTCCGCTGCTCGTTGTGGTCGTCGCATCTGCTGGAGATGAGTGCTCACGTGGTCGGTGACCACGGCGAGCTGCGTGTGCTCAATCCCGTAATGCCGCAGTTTTTCCATCGGCTCTCGATCCGCTCGTCCGACGGAAAACGTGTGGAACGTTTCCCGCGCCGCGCCTCCTATGCGTATCAGCTCGACGCTTTCGCCGCCGCGGTGCTGCGCGGCGAACCGGTGAAGACAACCCCGCAAGGCGCGATCGAGAACATGACCGTCATCGATGCGATCTATCGCGCAGCCGGCCTTCCGCTTCGCAACCCGAGCTGAACGCTGACCGCATCGGTTCTCGGGACCGCTTGCCGGGCCTGTTTTCCGCGGTATTCGGTCTCGCCGTGTTCGGCCCGGCGTTGGCGAGCGGCGGAGGATGCAGAGCGCGACGCGGAGGTCAGCTGGCGGATCAGTGGCCGGTGTCACTTGCGAGGACGTGGATATTCGGGAGTCGTCGGGTTAACTGCGATACGCACGTCGTAATGCCTGCCACGATGGAATCCGTGCGCGCATTCGCCTGCCCCGTTTGTCGCGGCTTCGCCCCGTTCGAGTCTCGGCGCTGTCCGAATTGCTCGGCCGAGCTTGGATTACATGTCCCAAGCCACGCCATGGTTGCGACCTCATCGGGCATGGCTGTTATTGACGGCCAGGTCTGGATTGCATGCACCAGATCAGCCACCCTCGGCTGCAACTGGTTGGTTCCTGAGGAACAGGAATTCGGTGGCCAGCGGGGGCGATGTATGGCCGATTCGCTGATCCGTCGCGAGCCCGAGGCGGACGACACCATCGCGGTGGAAAAGCTTATGTCCACTGCGTTTGCGCTGCGGCGGTTGATTTATCAGCTCGTCGATATCGGGCTGCCGGTCGATGCCTACTGGCGTCAAGAGGGAGGCCTTGCGTTTGATCTGCTGTCCAGTTACAGCGGCGGTGGGCGTGTGGTGATCGGGCACGCCGGCGGGGTGATCACCATCGACCTGGTCGAGTCGCTGGACGCCTACCGTGAGTCGCTGCGGGTCCACCTCGGTGAGCCCTACCGCACCATGCTGGGTCATTTCCGCCACGAGGTCGGCCACTATTACCAGAACATTCTTGTGGAAAGCGATCCCGGCGCCGCGCGCTATCTTGACCAGTGCCGCGAGATCTTCGGCGACGAGCGCGCAGATTATCAAGAAGAGATCGCACGACACTACAAATTCGGTGCGCCGCCGAACTGGAGCGATTCCTACATTTCCGAGTACGCGACGATGCACCCCTGGGAGGACTTCGCCGAGTGCTTCGCCCACTATTTGCACATCACCGGCACCATCGACACCGCCCGGGAGTCCGGACTGATCTTGCACGCCGACCGGGTCCGCTTCTCACTTCCGCGTAATATCGTTCCGCTCGCGTCGTATGCAGAGGTCCCGATCGAGCGGCTGCTAGATGACTGGAAGTGGTTGGCAGTGTTGTTCAATCGGGTAAACACCGCCATGGGGAAGAACCCGCTCTACCCGTTCGACATCCCGCCACCAGTGGTGCGCAAGCTGGCGTTCGTACACAAAGTTATCCGCGAGACCGCACTGAAAGCTGCGGTGGATCGCTGAATGCCCGGAAGTGAAAAGCATAGCCATGCCACGCTCAGACAAGTTGATGCAAGGAGAGGCGGATGTGTCGGTGGGTTGGATACCTGGGCAGCCCGATCGCGCCCAGGGAGTTGCTACACGATCCACAGCGCTCACTTATCGAGCAGAGCCGCAGGCACGCGCCGAATATGGAGATTCCCAATGGCGACGGCACGGGGCTGGGCTGGTATGAGCACCGCGCAGAACCGGCGCTGTTTCGCAGCATCACTCCGGCGTGGGGCGATGAGAACCTTTTGGAACTGGCCACAGAGATCCGCACCCGACTGTTTCTTGCCCATGTGCGCGCCGGGACCGGGACTCCGGTGCAGCAGACCAACTGTCACCCGTTCCGCTACCGCAATTGGCTTTTTGTGCACAACGGATATGTCGCCGGATATCAGAGGTTGCGCCGGGACCTGCTGCTGGCTGTCCACCCCGACCTGTTTGGCAACATAGCGGGGTCCACCGATTCGGAGTTGTTGTTTCACCTCGCGCTCACCTTCGGTCTCACGGACGATCCGATCACCGGGATGGCCCGGATGGCAGGTTTCGTCGAAGCGGTCGCCGCCGCGGCCGACTTGGGTGAACCTGCGCTCCAGATGACGGTGGGGGTCAGCGACGGCGTGCGCCTGTACGCGGCCCGTTACGCCAGCGGACCGGAAGTGAATACGCTGTTCGTGAGCGAAGATCTGCAGTCGGTACGGATGCTCTACCCCGACAACGAGCCGCTGGTGCACTTTGGCGGTGATGCCCGGGTGGTGGTTTCTGAGCCGTTGACGGATTTGCCTGGGTTGTGGCGGGAAGTGCCCGCCGGGACCGCACTGATTATCGGGAAGAACATCGAAGAGCAAACCTTCCGGCCCATCAGCCCGGAGGCTGCCTGATTGAGATGTCGGCCGGCACGGCGTGGAAGCTAGCGTTGCTCCAAGCGACCGCCTCATCGTCGCAGTGTCAGGAGAATGATCGCAGCGGCCACCGCCATGCCAGTCTTTACTGACACTACGAACATAGAGTATGGTCGAGCTCCAAGTCAGCGAATGTTCGATCGAGATCCGTCGCCCCGAAAGCATGCGGCTCATGGCTCAATACACTCCCACGATACCGAAAAGGCGAAAGCCTAATCCTGCGGAGCGGCGCCGCGACCTATGCGATGCGGCCATTCAGCTGCTGGCTGACGACGGGGCCAAGGGATTGAGCCATCTCAAGGTCGACCGCAAAGCCGGCGTTCCCGACGGCACCACCTCGTTCTACTTCCGTACCCGCGAGACGCTGCTGCGTGGCGTCGCCGAGCGGCTGGCCGAGCTCGACCTGGCGAGCCTGCAGTCGGTCGCTGACAGCGCCGACGGTCGCGGACACAATCCCTCGCCGTCACGGTTGTCGCAGGTGATAATCCAAGCCGGCAACGAGCCGCAGTTATCCCGGACAAAGGCTCGGTATGAGCTGACGATGCAAGCCGCTCGCGACCCGGCGATAGCCGCGATCCTGCAGCAAGCCACGGACGGATTTACCAAGCTGCACCGGGAAATCCTCGTGCAGCTCATGCCGCACGGTGCAGAGCTGGAACCGGCCGTGGTCGAAGATCTGAGCAACGTCACGCTGACGTTCATCAACGGTCTCCTGCTGCGGTTCGCCCATGGCGACCGGATTGTCGACAGTCCAGAACGGCTCGACGGAATCTTGTCGGCCATCGCTGCCGGCATTCTCAGGAGTCCACAGAAGGGGCGGTTGACCGAACGCGCCGAGCCGCGCCCAGCATGCCGCTGTCGAGCTACGGCGTCCGGTTGAGCGCACGGACCGGGTACAGGTTAGCGGCGGGTTTCGCGGCTCTGGGTCTTGCCAGAGCATCCGCCGTATGGTTCTCTACGAGAATAGAGTAAGCCGACGTTCACAGGCCGTCGGTGAGCCCGTTATCAGCCGAGCCCGTGCGCATGCCGGGACAAACGCATTTAAGCGGAGTGTACAAATTGCCCGAATCGAATCCGGCGCTGACACACTGGCAGCGCTAGCGCTGGTGCAGGCGGTGTCGGTATCCGGAAATGGACGCGGCAGGAGGGATTTCGTGACGACGAGCACCGATAGCCATGTTCGTTTCGATCCATACGATGTCGAGCTCATCGCCGACCCGTATCCCATGTTCGTGGCCCTGCGTGACGAAGCGCCGCTTTACTACAACGCCGAATACGACTTCTTCGCGGTCAGCCGGTTCGCCGATGTCAACAAGGCGCTGGTCGACCACACCACATTCAGCTCCGCACGGGGCGCGATCCTGGAGCTGATCAAGGCTAACCTCCAGATCCCGTCGGGGATGCTGATCTTTGAAGACCCTCCGATTCACGATGTGCACCGCAAGCTGCTGTCGCGCATGTTCACGCCACGCAGGATCGCTGCGCTGGAGCCGATGATCCGCGAGTTCTGCGCTCAAGCCCTGGATCCACTGGTGGGAAAGGGTCGATTCGACTTCGTCACCGACCTGGGTGCACAGATGCCGATGAAAGTCATCAGCATGCTGCTCGGCATCCCCGAAGACGATCAGGAGTACATCCGCGACCGGGGCAACGCGCAACTGCGCACCGAGGCCGGCAAGCCCATGAAGGCTGCCGAACAGGGCTTGTCGGTGGGCGAGGCCTTCGCCGCGTACATCGACTGGCGCGCCGAGCATCCGTCCGACGACATCATGACCAATCTGCTCAACGTCGAGTTCGTCGACGAAACTGGTACCACGCGGCGGCTCACGCGCGAAGAGATACTCGTCTACCTCAACGTCGTCGCCGGAGCAGGCAACGAAACAACGACACGGCTGATCGGTTGGGCGGGAAAGGTGCTCGCCGAGCACCCCGATCAGCGTCGCGACCTCGCCCAAAACCCCGCGCTCATCCCGCAGGCCATCGAGGAACTACTGCGCTACGAGCCGCCCGCACCGCACGTCGCGCGGTATGTGACCCGCGACGTCCGTCTGTACGACCAGACAGTGCCCGAAGGCAGCGTGATGCTGATGCTCATTGGGGCAGCCTGCCACGATGAGCGCCAATTCGGGCCAGATGCTGGCGAGTTCAACATCCATCGCGCCACTCGCCCGCACCTCACCTTCAGTGTGGGCACGCACTTCTGTCTGGGCTCGGCGCTGGCGCGTCTGGAAGGCCGCGTCGCATGTGAGGAAATTCTGAAACGATTCCCCGAGTGGGAGGTCGATCTGACCAACGCCAAGCTCAGCCCGACGTCGACGGTGCGGGGCTGGGAGTCCATGCCGGCTCTGGTACTAAGATGACCGGCCCGGTCGAAAACAAGGTGGCCTCTGACGAATCTCGTTATGCCACTGGCGTTTCGCTTCCCGTCGATGCGGGCAGCTTGCTCAAGTAGACACTAACTCAAATAGGTAAAAGAAGTTGGAGAGAACCATGCCGGAATACGACTACGAAAAGATGAAGAAGGAAGCCGAGCAGTACATCAAGTTCGAGAAGGACGTGAAGAACAGAATCGCCTACATCACCTTCGATCGTCCCGACGCGCAGAACTCCACCACGTTGGGGATGCGGCAGAACTATGCCGACCTGATCCATAAGTGCAACGTGGACGACGAGGTCAAGGTCGTGGTGATCCGCGGCGAGGGTGAGGATTTCGGTAGTGGTGGGGACTTGCCCGAACAGCGGGAGATGCTGGAGAACCCGGGCATGCCGCTGCTGCATGAGCTCGCGATCAACGATGACAGCGTGAAATATCCACCAGGCGGCTCGTATCGCTATCTGTCCACCGTTACTGACTTCTATGCCAAGGCCCGCGCGGGAAACCGGCCGCTTCAAGAGCTGCGAAAGATCAGCATCATCGAGGCCAAGGGCTACTGCTACGGGTGGCACTTCTATCAGGCCGGCGATGCCGACCTGGTGATCTCTTCTGACGACGCCCTATTCGGGCACCCGGCCTTCCGCTACGTGGGCTGGGGACCACGCCTGTGGTGGTGGGCGGAGACGATGGGTCTGCGGAAATTCTCCGAAATGTTGTTCACCGGAAGGCCATTCAGCGCAAAGGAGATGTACGAGTGCGGCTTCGTCAATAGCGTGGTGCCCCGCGAGAAGCTGGAACAAGAGACGCTGAAGTATGCGATGGCGTGTTCACGCTCCCGCCCCACCGACACCGTCGCGGTGCAGAAGAGCTTCCTGGAGCTCTACAAGCAGTACAAAGGTGAATACTTCGGGAGCCTGCTCACCGGGATGGTCGAGGGAATGTTGCCGATGATCGCCAACGACAAGGAGAACGAGGTCGACCTCACCGAGGGCACTTTCGGCAAGGGCCTCAACAATGTGGTGAAGGACAACGATCTAAACTTCCCGCCGGAGTGGCGCCTGAGCCGCTCGGGGCGCAAGAAGCCCTGATCGCTTTGCGAGGGCTGCCATGTCGGCGCTGACGGGCATCAGAGTCGTTGAGTTGGCCGAGTCGGTTGCGGGGGAGTACTGCGGGAAGCTGCTGGCCGACTTCGGCGCCGAGGTGATCAAGGTCGAGGCACCCGGGCGCGGCAGCCCCACTCGGGCGATGGCACCCGTCGTCGCTGACGGGTACGAAGGCAGTGGGCTGTTTGCCTACCTCAACACCAACAAGCAGTCCGTCGTCCTTGACCTCACCATGGCGGCCGACGTCGAGCATCTGCATAAGATCATTGACACCGCTGATGCCGTCGTCGATGACCACATGTCGGCGTGGGCCGAGGCGGTGGGCGTTTCGCTGGCCCAGGTGCCAGAACGACGCCCGGGCGTGGTGTTCTGCTCCATCACCCCTTACGGCCAAGGGGCGGCCGCTGAGTTCGACAATGCCAAGAGCATCAACGTGTTCCACGCCAGCGGCTGGGGGTATCACACTCCCAGCCACGCCGACCCCGACAAGCCTCCGCTGCAGGGGCCAAGCCGATTCCTCGCCGACTACGAAGCAGGACTGGACGCGGCGCTGTGCGTCGCCTCATCGCTGTTCGGGCGTCTGCATACCGGTCAGGGCGAGTTCATCGACGTTTCCCAACACGCCGTACTGGTGTCACGCGCCGACAGCATCCTGGGCCGGTTCATCACCGGCGAGGTCCCGGCCAACGGTGCCCGAGACGATTACGACCAGCAGGGTCCCGCATCGCTTTTCGCCTGCGCCGACGGCTTTGTCTACCTGTACATGACCAGCCGCACTCACTGGCTGGGCATCAAGAAACTCATGGGTCACCCGGAATGGCTCGACGCTTTCGACGACGACTGGCTGGAGTTTTCCGTCACCTCGGAAAAGGTCGCCGCGTTTCAGCGGGGGTTCGCAACGTGGGTCCGGGACCTGGCCAAAGACGCTGCAGCCGACCAAGCCCAGCGTTTGGGCGTCCCACTGGTCCCGGTCAACGGTGCCGCGGATCTGCACCACTCGCCGCAGTACCGTCACCGCGGCTTTTTCCAGCAGGTTCGGCACCCCGTGCTGGGCGATGCCGCATATCCCACGGTCCCCTACGCGCTCAGTGCATCACCGGCTGAAATCACCTCTGCCGCACCTACTCTCGGCCAGCACACCGGCCTGGTCCTGGACCGGCTCGCCACCCCGCACCCACCGCCGGCGGTCAAGTCGGCACAACTCAAGCCACCCGGGAACCCCCGCGGCGGCCCGCTGGAAGGGGTACGCGTCGTCGAGCTCACCAAGGTGTGGGCCGGTCCGTACGCCGGCAAACTGCTGGCGCTGCTGGGCGCTGAAGTGATCAAGATCGAAACCGCTGGCAGCCCCGAGGAGATGCGCGCCTACGGCGGCACCGACATCAACCACGCGCCCTACTTTCTGAGCATCAATCCCGAGATCCTCAGCGTCGACCTCGACATCAAGTCGAGCGAGGACATGGCGCGGCTGCGCGAGCTGATCGCCCGCAGCGACATCGTCATCAACAACCTTCGCCCGGGCGCGATGGAGCGTCAGGGCTTGGGGCATCAGCAGCTCAAGTCCATCAAGCCGGATATCATCTCGGTGTCGATCAAGATGTGGGGCAACGACGGACCGCTGGGTCATCAAACCGGTTACGCGCCATGCTTCGCCGCGCTGGCCGGGCTCGCTTCGCTGGTCGGCTACCCCGGTGGGCCTCCGCTCGGAACGAGCATGCGCTACGGTGACTCGACGGTCGGCGCGGCCGCCGCGTACGCCGCCGTGGTGGCCTTGCTGCATCGCGAACTCAGTGGCGCAGGCCAATTCGTCGACGTGTCAGCCGTGGAAACCCTCTCCTCGATGATCGGGGACTGCCTGCTCGAGCAAAGCCTCACCGGAAAACAGCTCGGGCCCAACGGCAATAATCACCCCGACATGTGCCCACACGGCTGCTACCCCTGCGCGGACGGTTCCTGGGTCACCGTGGCCGTGGCCAACGACGCCGAATGGCATCGACTATGCGACGTACTCGATGCCAGCGCACTTGCCCGAAACCGCCGCTACGCCACCATGGCCGAGCGACACAGTCATGCCGAGGCGCTCGACGCCGACCTCGCGCGATTCACCCGCAACCACGATGCCGAGCACCTCGCGCACCGCCTGCGGGCGGCGGGAGTGCCGGCGAGTAAGAGCGCCACCTCACTTGATGTGATCGGCGATCAACAATTGTGGGATCGCGAGTTGTATCGCTTCGTCACTGATCACCGCGAAGGCCAACGTCCGATACTGGGACCGTCATGGCGGATGGCGCGCGCGCGAGCGCGGATTGCGCGTGGCGCACCGGACTTAGGCGAGGACACCGACTACGTTCTACGCGCGATACTGGGTGCCGGTTCGCCATCGGAGGCCGCCGGATCACGAACGACGGGCGGGACATGACGGCGACACTGGCACACACCGCGGCCCTGGTGACCGGTGCCAGCAGCGGCATCGGCGCGGCAACGGCGAAAGCGCTGGCCGCACAGGGTGCTGCGGTAGCCCTCCTCGCTCGTCGAGCCAACCGGCTGGCCGACCTGAAAACCGACATCGAATCAGCAGGGGGCACAGCCCTGGTCGTACCCGCCGATGTCACCGATGCCGAGCAGGTATCGGCAGCCGTGCGGCGCATCGTCGCAGAGTTGGGACGTCTCGACACCGTGGTGAACAACGCCGGCCTGATGCTATGGGGCCCGCAGCGCAAGCGCCACTGCAGGATTGGGACGACCTGGTGGCGGTCAACTTGCAAGGGGTCCTCTATGTCACCCGCGCGGCGCTTCCGCACCTGATCGATGCGGGCGCCGGCTCACCGCGAGGTGTGGCCGACCTGGTCACCATCAGTTCCACCGCCGGATGGGTGTCCCGACCCGGCACTGCGGTCTATTCGCTGACGAAATTCGGGGTGAACGCGTTCAGCGAGGGCGTCCGCCAAGAAGTACTCGGTGAAAGGGTTCGCGTCGGCGTGGTGGGTCCCGGGACGGTTGATACCGAGATCAGCACCCACCTGGCCGCACCGTCTCGAGAGCCGTTCGAGCGCCAGACCGTCGACATGGTCAAGTTGCGGCCGGAAGACATCGCCGACGCGGTGATCTACATGGTGACGCGCGGCCGCCGGGTGGCGGTCAACCACATGTTGGTGCGCGCTGCCGAACAGACCTGGTGATTGCGGGTGCACGCCGCGACGCACCGACTTGTTCGCGCACTGCTGACCGCGCCGGCCCGCCTTGGCGGCACCCACCGGTCCGGGCGCCGGCCGGCTAACCCGACTGCCGCACTTTCCGCTGGACGTACAAGCTGCGACGGTGGGAGAAATGGCTAGTACCCACCAATGTTGGCTCATCAGAGTTCTTGGCGCGCTTACGCGAAGACGTGCCGCGGGTCGCACAATTACTGCACGTGTTCGTCGCAGAAGTCGATCGCCCGGAGTAGTAGCGTTTTCTGCATGCTCGATGGGGTAATGCTGCTGTGGTGGATCCTCACAATTCCGTCGTTTCTGTTCGTCGTCATCGACATCTGGCGGAGCACTCCGGAGTCGCCAGTTCTCAAGTGGGCCTTCGTGATCCTCACCGCTTTCACCGGGCCCCTTGGGGCGTTCTTTTACGTACTCGGCTGCCGGGAACCGCTTCGGGGAACCCACGACGAGTACATCGCGACCCGTTGGCGCCAAGTGCTCGGGTCGACCATGCATTGCGTCGCTGGTGACGGAATCGGCATCGTCGTCGCAGCTGCGGTCGGGTCCGGGCTTGCGTTGTCGTTTTGGCCGGATTTCCTGTTTGAGTACTTGCTAGGCTTTGGGTTTGGGTGGGCTTTTTTCCAGGCGTTCGCGATGCGCGACATGGCCGGCGGCTCATATCTGGCGTCCCTGAAGATGACGTTCCTGCCCGAGCTGCTATCGATGAATCTACTGATGACGGGAATGGTGCTCACTTCCAGCTTCGCCATGATGAGCGCCGGAGGAGGCCAAATGACTATGGGGGCCCCAACTCGCCCACAGTTCTGGTTCGTCATGTCTATGGCCCTGATCGTCGGGTTCGTGTGCGCGTATCCGATCAACTGGTGGCTGGTTGCCAATCACCTGAAACACGGGATGCTGACGGTTCGCAGGAAATCCGAGCCGGCGCCGATGGCCGGGATGGCGATGGGTGACACCTCGGGGCAGATGCCAGAAGCAACGAGTCCGCCAGCCGACCGCCTCAGCTCGGGTGTCAAGGCCGCCATCGCCTTTCTCACCTTTGCCGTCCTTGGCGCCGCGCTCGCAACCGTAGTCCCCTTCGCCCGGTGAACGTCCACTCGCCCGCTCAGCCGGTAGTCGAGTAGCCGAGGAGATGGCGGCCGCCGCGCCACAGCAGCAGGCCAGCCTGCAAGCCGAACGCGATCGAGACCATCGACACCACCGTCACCGCGACAGCGGAGTTGGTATTGGCGTTGACCAGCTGTGTCACGCCGACCAGGCCGAGGGCGCCAGGGACAAGCAGCCAGAATCCGGGCAACAGCAGCGCCGCTGACGGGGCTTGGGGCCGCTGCGAGATCGCTGCAGCACATAACATCAGCGCGAGCCCGCCGCCGAATCCGCTTGCATAGCTTCCGAATAAAGCATTTGTGGTGACCTGGCCGGCGTAGGTCACCAGCAGGGTCACCAATAACCAGGGCAGGAATCGGTTGGGCGGGCCGAGGTAGAGCAGGATGCCGAACGCGTAGAGAGCCACGCCGACCCACGGCGCCCACACACCGAACTTGTTGAGCTGTAACGCGTTCAGCTCCGCGGCGCTGACACCCAGGATTTGCGCCGCGATCAGGATCCCAATTGCCAACTGGGCGAGTCGCATGAAACCGGCGACAAGGCGGGCCGAGCCCGACACCACCTCCCTGGTGGTCAAGTCGACGACCGCCAGGGTGATCGCACCAGCGGGCAAAAAGAGTGCAAGCGGCGCCAGGAGGTCTCGCAAACTGTCATCGCCAAAATGCCATAACCGTTCCAGGCTGAACGCTGTGAACGCGACCAGAAATGAGCTGACGGTGGGCAGTAACTGTCCGACCGCGCTGCTGACCCGACCGAGTAGCCCCAACAGGCCGACCATCAGCCCCAAGCCGGTGGCGGCCAGCATCGCCACCGGCGTGGGCTGCAGGATCAGCGCGAAGGCGCAGCTTTGTACGGCGTATCCGATGACACCGACCCACGCAGGAAAGCGCGGCGGCAGCGCATAGATGTGGTCGAGTTTGGCCAACCCGTCGCGAGCAGTGATACGACCGTTTTCGACGTCGCCCACCAGCGCAGCCAGGGGAAAGGCCTGGTCGTAGCGAAGGTCGCTCTCGGCTCGCACCACGCGCACTGTGGTGCCCGCGACATTGTTGGGCCCGCCGAACTGGATGAAGTTCGGCAGCAGGAGTACCTGGTTGCTCAGAGCGTAATGCTCGGATGACCGCGCCAGCGCGCGCCGGATCAGGGTGCTCGGATAGTTCGCGGCCACCATGGCGGCGCCCAGACCGGCCAGGAAGTCGACGGCCAGGGCGTCGGGGCTGGTGTCGGGGTGCTGCTCGGTCACTGGCCGAGACTAACGACCCGGCGACCTATTTGACAGATAGCCGCGGCCAATATCGCGATCATGCCCTCGGGCACCACATTTCACACCGGAGAGACCTTGCGTTTGATCATTCAATCGGGGTCGGTGCCAGGCCGATGGGAAGGCGGCGAAACCCGACAATGGGCTACCGTCGGCACCGAGCATTGCAGGCTGCGCACCGGCGACCAATACCCCTCACGCCTTCTCATCCCGATCATCGATAAGTAGCTGCTCTGAACTGCTCAAATCCGTCAGCCGCTGGCTGTCTTACCACAGGGCTCGGGCTTTGTGGCTCGCGTTGATCTCGCGACTCAGACCCGATCTTCACGGTTCTGAGGAGCATCCCGGCAGGGCCGGGGTCATGCACTGTATTTCCGTTTGGAGGGCAAGACGTGACCCCGAACCGGTCCACGTCGACCAGTTCGGGGAGTCCGGTCACGATTAATCAAGCGGTACGCGGCAAATCCTGGGTTGAGCTTGCCCCCTGGGGTACCGGCCGGGTCGGTGCGGGGACCCAGCCGACGTAGGTTAGATACACCCCGACCAATCCAACAACGACCATGCCCGCTCGCCACCAGCCGATCGCGCCAACCGCGGAGTTGACGACCGATATGTATGGCTCGGGAATGGCCATAAGAAGCAGCCCCTTCAGCGTGGTCAACCAGCCCAGGCCGGACACGATAATCGCTGCCGCGCCTCGCCAGTACTGATGAAGCACGACGACGACCAGGCCCATCAGCAAAACGAACGCGCCACTTATCCACGCCCACATGGAGTTCGCCTCGAATCCCGAAACTAGCGTTCGCATCTGCGATGCGTGCGCGATAGCGGTGGTGGTGGCAATTACGAGATACGGGCCGAGTACGCGGGCAAACATGCGCGTGCGGGCCTCGGCCTGTGGCGAAGTGCTCATCGCTAGACCTCCATCTGGCAAGTGGCATCAATCGAGATGCTTGAATCCCATAGGGATATCCGACCTCTTGGCTGCCGCTCGGCACTAGGGACCGAAGTCCCGCGCGTTCAGGGCCTTCGTCAGCTCCGCGAACCGTCCTGATCCGAACGCATATTGGCCGGGGTGCGGATGTCTGGGTCCCACCGGGCATGACGGCACCGATGCGACGGCTGGAGTTGCCAGAGTTGTTGACCCAGACCTGAATGGGTCAACGGTTTGGAGGTAGTTGTTCTGGAAGTTGTTGTAGTCGAACGGGCGTAAGCGCCTGGGTCAGCCGCCGAGTCCTTTTTTGACGGCCGCGTCTTGCTTTTGGCCGAGATCGTTGACGAAGTCCTGCGGCGGAAGCGAGTCGGCTGGGCCGTCGAATTCCAGCGTGACAAGCGCCTTGCCCTCGGTGAACAGCAAAATTGTCACGCCTTTGGAGCCGTCCGGTGAGTTCCCCCACAGCACCGTTCCTCCGGTGCCGACGTTGGCCGAATCCGTCGTCGGATCTTTGACGGCGCTACCCTGTCCGCCCTTTGCTGCGTTCAACGCGTTCGTAGCAGCGGCGGGGTCCGCAAAGACCTGGATGGTGTCTTTGATTGCGTGGCTGCCGTCTTGGGTGCTGAAGGTCGTCGCGACGCCCGGTTGGCCATTCGGGTTGTTTATCGGCGGGCTGCCCGCGAAGGGCACCGGCGCGTCGATATCCGTGGCCTGGATCAATAGCCCGGTGTAGTCGGTCGGCCGCGCGGGCGCCGAAGAAGTCGGCGCCGAGTTGCCGGTACTCTTTGCCGTCGACGACGTTGGATGGCCGCCGCAGCCGGTCACCGACACCGCCAGCGCCGTTGCTGCAGCTACGCCGGCGACCACCGTCTGAGAAATCCTCATTGCATCGCGCTCCTTCCAGGCTCCTTCTGGCGACGGAGTCGACTTGACCCCCGAAACGCACAGTACATTGCGCGTGTCGGCGAAGGTCCCGGTGGCGATCCGCAAGGACGGGTCGGTCCCAGGCCACAGCCGCGTGGGCGGCCCGTACATACCCCATGCCCTCAGAGGTGCCGTCGAAGGCGTTCGGGTGCTCGGCATAGACGTTAGGTGCACCCAATGTGGTATCGGAAGTGAACAGCCGAAATGACCTCACGACTGGATAGGGGTCTCGCGTTTCGACCCCGCGGGCACCGCAACTGAGCCCGTCGAAGGCACCGCCAACGTCTTCGCCGGCGCCGCCGAGGCGCTCCGGGAAACCGATTACGCCGACGCCTGCCCCATCGCCGCGGTCGCCCCGGAAGTCGCCAACACCGACGACAACCGTCTTCGACTGAAAGTTCCGAGGCGAGGATGCCTGCTCAAACTGCACAGAATCGATGGAATCAATGGAACCAAATGAACCCACCGCGTCTGCGCCCCCATCAGTTCAGAGAAGCCTGCATGAGATGTGCACTTCTCTGACCCGATCCCCTTACAACGGGCCCGACCACTTGAGATCCGGGATAACGTCAAAGCGCGCATAGCCGTGGCCGACCGGGAGGGCTGGCTTGGTGAAGTCGAAGGCCTGCAGGTCAGCGTTGCCGGCGCCGAGGACAAACCCACCCAGATCGACAAACGCTAGCGCGAAGAGACAACCGCCGAACTCGGAACACCCACTGTCCCAACAGATTCCTAGA
>DATJBA010000076.1:0-3409 GCA_035515675.1 Mycobacterium sp. | reverse complement strand
GGTGCGGCATCGGGTGTTGCGCACGCTGGGCCGCGAGGACGAGCTGAAGGCGTCGGGCCAACTCGAGCAGCTGGCGGCCTCCTTCGCCCGGCTGGATCCCCCACCGGCCGGCACCCACCGCCACGTCGGGCCGCTGCTGCTGGTGCATCATTACCTGGCTCGGTTGGGGCTGGTGGAGCTCATCGACGCGGCGGTGCCGATGCGGGGACGGGCCATGCTGACCCACGGCGAGGTGGTGGCGGCGCTGGTGGCCAACCGGCTGTGCGGGCCCGCGCCGCTGTATGACGTCGCGGGCTGGGCGTCTAGCGCGGCGATGGCCGAACTGTTCGGCGTGCCCGCGGGATTGCTCAACGACGACCGGCTCGGCCGGGCGCTTGAGGCACTGGCCCCGGTGGCCGAACAGATCCGCGGCCAGCTGGCGCTGGCCGCTGCGGCCCGCTGCGCGGCGGATTTGTCGCGGCTGCATCTGGACATGAGCGCGGTGCGGTTCACCGGCGGCTATGAGGGTTCGGCGTTGGTGGCCAAGGGGTGGGCGGCCGATCGCAGCATCGCCCGGCAAATCAAGACCATGCAGGTGTGCACCCGCGCCGGGGTGACGGTCTATTACCGGGGCCATCCCGGGGCGTCCAACGAGGTGCCATGCTTCGCCGACACCCTCGAGCGCATCCGCGAACTGGCCCCGCCCGGCGTGGTCTGCGTCATCGACACCGGGTTTGGGCACCTAAGCAAGCTTGCCGCCGCCGACGCCGCCGGCATGCGGTTCGTGGTGCCACTGCGCGCCGACACCGGCTGGGCGAGCTGGTTTGGCTCCGACGTGCCCGACGGGCTGGCCGCGCTGCCCGCCTTGCAGCACTGCTCGCAACGCGAACAACGACTGCCCGCCGACCAGCGCACCATCTGGAAAGGCGTGCTGCGCCACCGTGACATCACCGACGACGACACCAGTGCCACCCACCGGCTGCGCATCGCCTACATCTGGTCTTCCGAGGAGGCCACCTCCGTCGCCGAGGCCCGCGAACGCGCCCTGGCCAGCGCCGAAGCCGCGCTCACCCGCATCCGCAACGGCCTGGGCGGACACTACTACAAAACCAAAAAACAGATCGACGACCGGGTCGCCAAGATCATCGGCCGCCCCATCGCCGAGCTGATCACCGTCACCACCGGCGCCGACAACCAGGGCAAACCCACCATCGCCTGGCGCCGCAACCTTGACGCCATCACCAGCGCATCGACGCACGACGGGCTTTATGCCCTCGCCACCAACTTGCCCGACCCACCCGACCGGGAGCTGACCGCTCTCGACGTGCTCGAGATCTACAAAGACCAATGGATCGTCGAACAACGCCACCGCGACCTCAAACAAACCCTGCGGGTACGGCCGATCTTCCTGCACAACGACGATCGCATCGGGGCGCTCATCGCCGTCATCGGCATCGCCCTGCTCATCTACGGGCTCATCGAAGCCGACTTGCGCGCCGCCCTTGGCCCCGACACCCTCCTGCCCGGCATCCTGCCCGAACACCGCGACGCCATGCCCACCGCACGCGCGGTCCTGGCCGCCTTCACCGACCTACACGCCACCTATACCAACAACGGCGGGCTAGTCCTCGACCGGCTCACCCCCGTCCAACGCCGCATCCTCGCCCACCTCGACATCGCGCTCCCATGGCCAGAAACACACAGCGCCACAACAAGATTCAACAACCTAACCCTTGACCCCAAACCATGCGGAAAACGGGTCTAGATCCGAGACACAAAGGCAGGAGGGTGAACTCGTGTGTCAGTCCGCCGCAGGGGGTGCGGCTCAGGCTGAGGGAGAGTGGCGCGGTCAAGCGATCTACGTTAGAGGCCAAAGGCTCTGCACCACGTGACGGAGGACCGTATTACGGCTCCCGACGGTCACGGTTCCGATCCCGCGTTAATCCGGCGACTCTTCGTCGTCTGACGCTGCAGGGCACCGTCTCGCGGGCACACGTGCCGGACGTGCAGCAGCGCCTCACCGCGGCGGTGGATGACCTGCAGCACGTGATCCAAGACATCGGTGCCGCGATATTCGAGCTGCACGGCGGGTCCTCCGGCATCACCCGGTTGCGCCAGCGCCTCGACGAGGCGATCGCCGGCCTCGCCGGATCGGAGCTGCACACCACGGTGCAATTCAGCGGCCCCGCTATCGGTTGGTCGACGCCACCCTGGCCGGTCACGCAGAGGCCGTCGTCAAAACCCCTCGGCAACGCCGTCCGGCATGCCGAGGCCAACCCAGCTGACCGTGCATGTCAGGGGTAGAAGACGAGCTGTGTATCGAAGTCACCGACATCGAAGTCATCGACATCGAAGTCATCGACAACGGCAAGGGCATTCCCGACAACATCACCGGCAGCGGGGCTGACCAACCTGCAGCGACGCGCCGAGGAGGTCGGCGGCAACGTTCACCGTCCAAGACACCCCCGAACGGGGCACCCGGCTGCGCTGGTCGGCGCCCCTGCCCTAAGGGCCATTTGGCCCTGAACCGGTTTCAGCGCCGTCGGTTGTCAAAGAGTTCCCCTTGCGTTGCACGCACCTCTTCCGACGCGGGCGCCGAGCCTGGTCTCCTGGGCGTCAGCGCCTCACTCGCGCTGCTTGAGACGCTGCGCCCGAACTCCAACTGCGTCGCGCCGAGCTTGTCGGCCAATTCCAGGGCGGCGTCGACGATCCTCTTGCGTATCGACGGGTCGACGGTTTGAGGAATCGCCTCATCGACGTCATCAACGAACTTACACACCGCCTGTATCGCGTTGCGGCGGTTGGCTTCCAGCGATTTCAACCTCTCGTCGGACAGGGTCACCGCTCGTTCGGCCAAGGTCTTCTTCTCAGTGCTCTCCGCCATGGTAGTGCTCCTAAGGAATATCGGATTCCGATGGCCCGGCGGGTTGGCCACCTCGACACTGGTGCCGCCGGGGGCGTAAACGTTCATGAACGTCCCTGAGGCGGAACCGGCCCACCATCTACCGGCAGCTGGGCAAAACCCTCAACAACACCGCGGCCGCCTTCAGACGCTGGTCTGTTGGCAGCGGTCTGACGCGCAGCGCGCCGACATCGTGTATGCGGCGTGGACGGCTGGCGTGCGCATGTCGCTCACCGAATTCGCCTTCGGCAATGCAGGCGTCGTATGCTTCGATGTCCCAGTCGCCACAGCTGGATAACCCGCGGCGGTCGTTGTCTACGCGATCGCAGCGTGATGGAAGGCACGGGTCAGAAGCCGACGCCAGGGTTGTGCCGGCTGAGGTTTGTCAGCGGGGTCGATCAACGGCTACTTCCCGGGTGTGGCCGACCATCTGCGCCTAATGATCCGGAATTATGATCCGGAATTCGTCGCGGACCGACGCTGGGTGCCGTTGATCCGGGACGAAGGTGTAGTTATCGGACTCGCTTT
>DATJBA010000075.1:0-2711 GCA_035515675.1 Mycobacterium sp. | reverse complement strand
CGTCTCGCCGCCCTTGGTCACCAGTTCCATCTTCACGTCGCGCGCGCGGTCCAGCGTCATCGACTTCTCGCCGGCGTAGAAGTCGCCGCGCCGCATGGTCGCCACATGAGTGCGCGAGGCCATCGACCACTCGCCCATGCTGTGCGGGTTCTTGCGCGCGTACTCCTTGACCGCCTTGGGCGCGCGGCGGTCCGAGTTACCTTCGCGCAGAACCGGGTTCACCGCGCTGCCCAGGCATTTGGCGTAGCGCTCTTTGGTGACCTTTTCCTCATCGGTCTTCGGATCGGCCGGATAGTCCGGAAGCTTGAAGCCCTTGGCTTGCAGTTCCCTGATGGCGGCCACGAGCTGCGGCACCGAAGCGCTGATGTTCGGCAGCTTGATGATGTTGGTGTCCGGTAGATGCGTCAACCGGCCCAGCTCGGCAAGGTTGTCCGGCACACGCTGTGCTTCGGTCAGGTAATCGGGAAACTCGGCCAGGATACGTGCCGCCAGCGAGATGTCACTGGCCTTGATCTTGATGCCGGCCGGCTCGGCGAAGGCACGCACTATCGGCAGAAAGGCATAGGTCGCCAGCAGCGGCGCTTCGTCGGTCAGCGTGTAGATGATGGTCGGCTGCTCAGCGCTCATGATTGTTTCTCCCGGCCTCACTGTCGATCAGATTCCGAAGGGCTCCGCGCGGTGTCTCGGCGGCTATCAGTATCACGGCGCCACAACCGCGGCAGATGCCCCACTGCGGTGAGTTCGGCGGCGCGACGCTTTTCAGCTTCCTTTGCCCCTCCGACCTTACTGACGGGGGTGCCGTCGGGCACGTTCGCCACCAGGTCGGCGAGGTACTCCACGGGCCGATCATGATCGATTCCGGCGTATGTGGCAATGGTGTCCTCGGCGCAGCCAGCTCAGCGACATCCGACCCGATACATCCGACGAATACGAGGCCGCCCACTAGCGCACAAACCCGAGCCTCCCAGTCGGCCCCAGCAATACAATGACATTGATTGCGCGGCAAATGATTCGGAGAGTAACCCGTGCTGATTACGCGCGGATGCCGCCCCCACTTATCTGCTCGTGTTCGGGAAGGTCGAGGTGCCGCTCGAGGTTGCGATGCAGGTTGATGACGCGCCGCTCCTCGTTGGAGAGCACCAGGTGGGTGAAGCCGGGCTGGTGCATGCCGCGCTGTACGCGCGCGAGCACGCGGAGATCCTAAGACGCCGCTGATGTAGTGGCCTGTGTGGGGTGGTTGCCGGTGTGGTCGGTGAGTCAGAAGCGGCGCCACGCTCGGCAACATGTGGTTTCGGTGCTGGTAGTGCTGGTGCCCGGGGGTTGGGTCAGGCAATGGCCCAGCCGGTCGGGCCTTGGTGCAGGCCCAGGGTAGCCAGGCGGGCGAGTTAATGACGCTGGCCCGGGTCAGGATGTCGGTCAGGATGCGGGCAGATCCGCGGCAGCGAGCTTTGCGGCCGCCCCAGGGGCGACGGGTGAAGTGACCGATCTTGCGCTCCACGACAGGCCGATATCGCCGGTAGTCCTGCTGCCAAGCCGGGTCTTTTTGGCGGGCCTTGGCGTGCTGCAGGGCAGCTTCATTCGGGTGGATGCTGATGACCCGCCCGCCATGGGCTTTCGTGCAGTCCGCCCGTAGGGAGCAAGACTGACATAGCTGGCCAAAGCGGGCCGAACGATGGCGGCGGCCACCGCCGATGGTCACGGTGTGATGAGCCGGGCAGGTGACCGTGCCGGCGGCCAGGTCGATACGGAACTGGTCTTTGGAGTAACCGTTGGCGTTGCGCACGGGGGGCACTTTGGTGCGCATGTCGTGGCCCCGTCGGGTCTGCTCCTCCAGGGTAGCCCCATCGGCGTAGGCCGAATCTCCATACACCTCAAAGTCTTTCGACTCTGAACGTCCCCTTGAGTCGTTGCCGGTATCGGGGGCAGGTTTGTCAATGCCAGCGGCAGGCTCGTCGGTGTCGGTAGCGGTGTCGGCGTCAGCGGCGGGCGCACCTGCGCCGGGTTCGGTATCGGGGGCAGCTGCGCCGGTGGCGGGTTGGTCTAGCAACTGGTCAATGACGTCGCGATCAGCGGTGTTGGCCGCCGTCACAGCCACGTTAGTGATCAGCTCCTCGTCGGGATCCACACTGAAGTAACTCTTGTACCCATCGAAGGTCCGCGCTCGTGACTTATGCCCGTGGCGGGCCTCGACATCCACCGTGGAGATCAGCCGATCGCGGGCCACCCGTTAGTTAGCCATGCGGGGCCTGTCCGCCGACGAACTGGCTGAGTGGCTGGCCGTGGCAAGACGCGGGATCAAGACCGAGACCCAGACCGATACACACACCGACGTGCAGGCCGACATTGAAACGGACAGCTGATGGCGTGCGAGCACGAGCATCAAGAGCACTTGGTCGCCGTCTGCGCCGCGCTGTTCGGCGCCCACGACGTGGGCCCGCTGCCACTGGCTGCGCGCAGTGCGGCCATCGCCGGCCGTCTAGATCATCCCGTTGGGCGTTGCGGCGACTACGGTTTCGACTGCAACGTCGTGAGCAGGTTGAGCTGTGGCGGCCGTGGAGCCACGAACGCCCGCCTCGGGCGTGATGACACCGAACTGCTGTGGATTAACCTGTGCGGCAACAGAATCCAACACATTCAGAGGTGTTGTCCGACACCATGATTCAATTCCCTTGTACGCCAACGAAAACCCTACACATGCAGAGGTGTTGTAC
>DATJBA010000074.1:0-12402 GCA_035515675.1 Mycobacterium sp. | reverse complement strand
GACACCGCCCACCACCCGGAAGCGCCCACGTCTGCCGGGTTACCGCCAGCCAGAACGGCCAAGTCTTCGGCGGCTGCTCCGTCGTCCTCCTCGGCTGACCACAGCACCGGCCTTCCCACGCCAGAAAAGGATCGAAATGGCCACTCTCACCCAAGCCGTCGCCACCTACAGTTACATCGACCGGCCGCAGATCGACCTGGGCACATTGGACCAGAATGATCCCGACATCGCCCTGATGGTCCGGGTTAACACTTCGATGGCGTCGGCGGCCGCGTCGTTCAACGCCCGCCAGTACAGCGATGCCATCAACACCTACCGTGCGGCCGAATCTCTCGTCTACTCCGCACTGGACCCCGCGTGGGGGCCGGTCACTTCGCCCTACTGAAAGGCGGCAACCTGCATGGCCTGATGAACTCCAGCGACGAGCAATTGTCGCTGTTCATGTTCGGCAGTTATGACTGAACGGATGACGTTCAGAGAGGACTAAGCAATGAGCGTCGCACTGATTGGATGGGGCCGGTTCATTGAACCGGATGGAAGCCGGATTACGGTACCGGCGCCGAGCACAAATCCCGGCTATCCGTGGCTCTGGGACTTTTTGGCGAGCCAGGCAACCACGCTAAGCCAGATCGGGTTCACCGCCCTTCAGCTTCCTCCCGCATCCAAAGCCCAGGGCGGCGCCGGTCCAGGATGCGATGGTTATGCCGTCTTTGACCCCCGCGACCTCGGAAGCAAGCACCAACAAGGCAGCGTTCCAACCCGTTACGGCACCGTTGATTCTCTCCGCCGTTTGATTGCGTGCTGCCACGCGGCCGGCATCGACGTGTACCTAGACGTCGTTCTCCACCAACTCGACGGGGAAAACGGCGGCACTGGCGTGTTCGACTATCTGGGCGCCGACGGCAGCACGCTCAATGGACGCGGACCGATGAGGCCAGGTTGCTTCCGCGGCCTGCCGCCCGCCAACCGTCCTGAGGACGACGTGCCGGTACCCGTCGACGACTTTCCGTTCGGGCGGGAGAAGGTGTACCAAAACTGCGATCCACCCGGCTACACCATCGAGGACGCCCTCGATTACGGCGACTGGCTGTTTCGCACGACCGACGCGGACGGAATTCGCTTTGACGACACAAAAGGGACGTGGGCGCCGTTTGTCAGCCAGTTCCTGCGCAGCCGCGCCATGGCCAGCAAGTTTGCTTACAGCGAGTACTTCGATGGCAATCCGGGCAACCTGAACGGGTGGGTTACCAGTCCGCCCATGTCATCCCGCTCGCTCGTCGAGGATTTCACGTTCCATTTTGCCGTACAGGCGGCGTGCAACAACGGCGAGGCAGAGGTGCTCAACGGCTGCGGCTACATCGCAATGAACCCGTCTATGAGCTGCACGTTCGTGGATAACCCGGATACCGATACCTCTGTCGGCGAGCAGGTGAGCACGGCAAAGCTGCTGGCCTACGCGTTCATGCTATCGGTCGAGGGATATCCGCTTGTTTATGCAAAGGATTACTACCCCGGCTCGGTCTGGCCCGGCGCCTATGGCCTCAAGCCGTGGATCGATAACCTGGTTTGGGTCCATGAGAACCTCGCCAACGGCAACACGACCACCCAATACGTTGACCAAACCGTCATCGTGGTCAACCGCACCGGCAGCCCGGGTCTGCTCACCGCCCTCAACTTCGATACGTACAATCGGCGCACCATTAGCTGCCAAACCGCCTTTGGCCCCAACGTTCACCTGCACGACTATGCCGGTCATTCACCGGATGTCTGGACCGATGGCAATGGTCAGGTGACCTTCACGATTCCGCCCAATGCCTACGAAAATGGGCAGAGCTACCTGTGCTTCTCCCGCGCCGGCCTGGGCGGCCCGATCAACGTGAGCTCGCGCTCCACGACCCAAACATTTTTCGGCGCCGCCGATCTGGACATCCTGCCGATCCTTGACGGTCATTCCACGATAAGCCGGATCTGGTGCGCAGCAAACTCGCTGATCACCGTCGATCTTGCGCTCACGGATCCAATCCCGGCACAAGCGCAGATTGGCCTTGAAGTTCTAGGCCCGGACGGCACGGCAATCGGTAGCCAGACATGGACGTCAAACGGACCAGCGCCTTCTGGCAGCTTGCAGCTATCCGTCATTGCGGACGGATGGCACTCCCTGACGCGGACCGCCACCGGCTTCCCACCGGCTGGCATTTCATTCGAACTCACCGCAACGTATACCGCTAACCCGGAGATCCCAGCATGAGCACCGATCCCGGCGGCGTTCGGCTGCTTCAAGCGTCTCACCGCCTGTCTTCCCGTCACAGGCGTCGACGTCGGCACCAATGAGACCGTACTTCAGCCGGAGACCCGGATTGTTGTCCGGCGGCTTATCCGGCCACCCACTCGTCGACCTGCTCCTTCGATGCTTTGTCATACTGCGGTTTTGGCTGATTGTCACCCGACTTCGGCCAAATTAGCTCTTGGGGCGCGCTTCGCTCGCCACCGTGGTGATCGAAAACATCGTGGGTGCGTTGCGTTCGACGTGGGGTGCGCTGAGTCCTCCACCAACTGGTCGTCCTCCGGGGAAGGCACCGGTATCAGTCTGGGACCAGACAAGACAAACCACGGGTTCAAGGCAGGGAAGAATACTCCCATCGTCTACGTCAACGCCTACGAGGTCGCCAAGTTCTCCGCCTGCCTAGACTACGAACACGCCGTCGTAGCCCACCAACCTCAATCCGCTATCTAGACAAGGCGGCAGTTTCGCCGATGTCACCGACCGCAGGAGGACCCCCATGGCCGTCAGCTGGCAAACCGAATCCGACGACCACGACTAACCCGCCGCCGGCGACTACCTCGCCCTGTTCGCCGACCACGCCGCTGTCGAGAAACTCGTCGCCCAACTCAAGTCGCGCCGATCTTGTACAAGAAAGCCAAAGACATCTTGCGTGCCTCCCGCCTGGGGCTGTTGCCTGTTGATAACCCGCACGTCAAATCCGATCTCGCGAAAATCGTGAAGAACAAAGCTCTTTCGCCGATCCTGCTCGTGCGCGGCGACATCACCACAGGTGTGCCCCTGCAGGTCGCGGACGGCTATCACCGCGTCTGCGCCAGCTACCACACTGACGAGAACACTGACATCCCCTGCAAAATCGCATGACCCAAGCCACTGAGATCTCAGCGGCAGCGACGCCGGTTGACCCGCGGGGAAGTTGGCGCGCTCGTTGGGGTCCGATATCCGCCGACGGGTCGCCCGCTTGTCGGTGTGATCGGCCTCCCCCACCGCGTCGATGGCCATCTCGTCACCGTCGCGGGCGGACATCGCCATCCACCGCCGGCGCCGTCACACCACCGGCGGAGGCGGAGGAATCGTCGGCGCGGTGCTTACGCCGCACTCAAACAATTGATCGGCTGAGGGATTCGGTTATCTGCGTGTCGGGCGCGCTTCGAGTTCGGCGCGGATCTGATCCAGATGCGCCGGCTGGCCGGCCAACTCTTGTGGGGTGGACGGGGCCTGCGGTGCGCTCACCCCGGCCAACGGATCGTCGGTGCGCGGATCCGCCAGCGTCAAGACCGCACCGACGTCGACCGCGGCGGCGTCTCGGCGGGTCAGGGGTGGTAGCGAGAAGCGATGCTCGACGGTGGCCAGGATGCTGGTGTGATCCAGTGGTGTGGCCGACTCGGGCACCCGGAAGACCGTTTCCGCCTCGATCAGCGGGCTGACCAACACCGTCGGCACGCGGGGCCCGAAGCGAGTGAAGTCGAAGCCGTATTCGCCGATACAGTCGTCGGGCGGGGTGGCGGTGGCGGGGGGTGGCACGTGGTCGTAGCAGCCACCGTGCTCGTCGTAGGTGACGATCAGCAGCGTCGTGGTCCAGTTGGGGCCCGCGGCGAGCGCGCGGTAGGTGTCGAGGATCAGTTGCTCGCCCAGAGCGACGTTGTAGTTGGGGTGTTGGCTATTGCTCGTCGAGTTCCAGCTGGGCTCCAGGAAAGCGAACGCAGGCAATGTCCCCGCGGCGGCGTCGCTTTGAAAGTCGCTGAACAACCCGATATTAGCCGCGGGCGCGTTGGTCGTGTCCGGGAAGTTCAACCGGGTCAACGGCTTTCGGTTGTAGCCGTAGATCTTCCACGAGATCCCGTGTTGGCCGCAGAGCCCGAAGATGCTTGGCACGGTGAACGACGTGGTCAGATCGTCGAGGTGACCCTGGCTGGTGCCCGCGCACGCGAATGCCCGGTTGGGCATGGTTTCGGTGGGCGCCGAGCCGAACCAGCGGTCACACACCGCGTAGCCGCGTGCCAGCGCGCTAAGCACAGGCAGCGTTGCCGGCGTGTGGCAGGCCATGATCATCTCGGCGGTGGTGCCCGGAACCACATACCAGCCTTGTTGCGCACGGGTGTGCAGGGTTTGCGCGTAATCGGCGACGAATCCCTGCATCGAAGGCGTTGCACCCGCGGGCGGCGATGCGGTGCCGAACAGCTGGGCGTTGGTGGGCAGAAACCCCTCGCCGGGGTCGGCGCCCGGAAAGAAGTACGCGTTCGCGGTGCTCGCGGTGATCTCGAAGACCTGCACCGGTGTGCCATCGGCGCCGGGGCAGGTCTCGGTTCCGGTCAGCCCGTCAAACGGGTCGCCGCGAGCAGCGACGTTGCCGCTATCCCGGTAAAGGAACCCAAGCATGTGGTCGAAGGACCGATTCTCCAGCATCAGCACCACGATGCGGTCCACACTGGCCAGCCCCGTCACCATCGACAATCACCCCTGCGCCTTCGCACGTGTATGTACCCCTTTATCGCGACGACTGACCAGCAAAGACAGATTGCCATTTCCATTGCACGCCAACGTGGTTTGGCCGGACAAGAATCCGGTCCGCTGAGCGGACCGACCCGTCAACGGCTCCCTGCCCGGGGTCGCTCGCGATCTAAGGGCGCGCCCGCCGGCCATTTCACGTGCGGGTAGGGGCGACGATGACGGTGTTACTCCACAGCAGGCCCCCGTCACCAGCGCGGTCGGGGCGGTGGTCGGTGACGGTGATGTGCCCGGTTTCGATGATTACGGTCTCCGGCAGCGCTGCGCTCAGGCGCCCGTCGGCGTCGCTGATGTAGGTGAGGTAGTCCACGATGTCGTCGCCGATATACGTGATGCGGACGGTGACCGGGCAATCCGGCAGGAATCCGCTGCCCGTGGTCAAGACCTGGCCACCGGAGGCACTAATGATCGGACCGGTCGCTCGGACCGGCGGCGCAGGTGGGTCCTCGCCGGGGTCGTGGGTAGGCATGCGCAACTCCGATCGCCTCGCGGTCGTGCTGGTCGCGGTCAAAGTCCTCCGCGAATCCCGACGATCAGCGGTCCCCAGCACTCAGTTCCACGTGATACCCACTTTGTCGCGGAGGCAAGCGCCTGATCCGGTCAGTGGACCAAACCAGGCCGTGTCAGTGCAGGGTGGCGGCGATCCCACTTCGCTAGGGGCACCGCGCCTGATTGTCGTGAACCGGTTAGGCGTCAGCCACGACGACGGGGCAGGTGTTGCTCCACAGCCGGCCGCACGCACCCTCGGGATCGGGGCGGTGGTCGGTTGCGGCGATGTATAACGCCCTGCCTTCGTTCGGAGGCAAACCGCCCCATGCCGGCAAACATAAATAAATGCGTTGCCGCGTTGATCGTACCGACGATTACCCGTCATGTTTCTATCTGCGATTCGTCGACGCCGGGGAGTTCACTGTCCGATTTGGTCTTCCTACGGCGACTTCTTAGACAACGATTCTCACGTTCTGTCGCCGCCAACCTGTCTGGACCGTCGGCCTGCGACGCGTAGGACCCGCTGCCTTGGAGACAGTCATGAGGCACACCGTCGACGTCGGATCAGCAGGCAGCCAGCTGGTCGAGTGGCGCGTTTCCGCGTCAGCCAGCGCGAGGACCTCCGTCATCGAAGGCCCGGCCACGAATCGTCTCAGGTGGGGATGGTCGTGTGACGTTTCAGTGACAGCGCCGAAGGAGGCTGTGCTGCATCGGACCTGGTGGTCGGCGCGAAGCTAATTTCGCCTCCGAGGAGATAACCGTGGTTGTTCGAGCGGACCACCGCCCCGTTCCTGGCAGCGCCCGGGCTCTTCCGACTGCCCGCCGCATCGGCGTGCCGCCCGCCTCACGAGCGCATCCTCGCAATGATCGTCCTCCGGCCACGGAACCCCGGCCTGGGCGGTGGTTCAAAGACTTCGGCAGGCTCCTCCTCACGCCCGCATGCACCTGACATCGGGCCAGACGATCGGCATCGTCGACGCTCGTGAAGCGTTGCGTGTGTGCCCCACTGGGGATGGCTTGATCTCCGCGGTCATCTCCACCTCCAAGCCAAAGGTCTGTTCGTCGACATCCCTGTTGCGCCTCAGATTGAACGTCAGCGGCGTACGCTCGGTGCGATCGTGTGGTCGCGGTCCGCTCAGCGGACCGCTCTCTTGCGCACCAACAACCGGTCGACGCTCAATGGACCTCACCACGTCGCCAACCGCCGCTCTAGGCTCGGCCGGTTGATCGGACGACCGGGGAAGCGATCACCATGACGCAATCCACCATGGCACGCGAAAGGAATACCGCTCATGTCGATGGCGCAGGCCAAGAGTGATCTCATTGCCGCTAACGCCTACCCCGAGGACGTCAAAACGACGCTGCTCGGGTTGGACCTCACCGCCGACTCCGCGCGAACGGGGTTGGCCGGCTTCACCTCTGAGGTGCGCCCACTGGGCGCAGAACCTCACTATGTGGACAGCAACGTGCGTCTGGCGCCGTCACTTAGGGGAGGACGTTTCTGATGGACGATCTTGCGCTTCAGCGCATCACCTATCGCGCGCCGCACGAGGCGCCTGCCCCGATCCCGTGGCCTGACGGGCTGGCCCCCAAGGGCACCTCCTATGGCCGGGCGGCCGACGAGCCGCTGCCATCCGCCGACGTCGTCGTGGTTACCTGGACGGCGGCCGAGGGCCAAGCCCTCGCTGACGTGCTGACCCCGGGGATGCCCAGCACGACCTGGAAGCCCTACGCCCACCGGTGGAGCAGCTACGAGCCCCAGCTCACTGACCACTCGCCGGCCCGGGAGGCCGGCTGCATGGGATATGTGGCCCAGGTGACGATCGGCGAAGTCGAGGTCCTGGCGGTGAAGTCCGAGCTGCACCTTGCCACCGACGGGATCTCGGCTCCGATCGTGGCGCTATGGCAGCAGATGGTGGGCGAGGTCCGGCCAAAGCTGGTCATCTCCACCGGGACCGCCGGGGGCATCGGGACGGCGACCCAGCTCGGTGACGTTTTCGTGGTCACCAACGCCAAGTTCAACTGCACCAAGGAATTCAAAGACAAGCCGTGGGCCCAGCGACCCTTCACCGGGCCGGGGATCCAAGAGGGCGGGCAGGCGGCGAGCTTTGATGCCCTCGTGGCCCCCAACGCCGGGCGGCTCCGCCCGGTGGCCACCCGCCCGCCGGTGCTGACCTTCGGCGGGGCGACGGGCGGCGTGGAGACCATCGACTTCTTCGGCTTCGCCAACACCACCGACTCGTTCGGGATCGTCCGCAACTACCCCCAGGCACGCACGGAGGAGATGGACGACGCCACCCTGCCGTTGGCCCTCGACGATCTATCGGACCCGCCGCCGTGGTGCTCGATCCGCAACGCCAGCGACCCCCAAGTCTCCTCGGACATCGGCGACCTGGAAGCCCAAAAGCGCTGGGCCACCAACATCTACCAGGAGTACGGCTACTGGACCACCTTCGGGTCGGCCATCGCCACCTGGGCGGTGATCGCCGACCTCACCTGATAAGGAAACCATCATGCCCGGTATGTATTGAAGCGCCTGTTCAAGCGTCTGCAGATGATCTCATCAACAGCATAGGAGTGAAAACATGTCCAATTCCTCGAAGATGATCCCGATTTCGGGAAGCAATCGCCCCCCATTGCCGGGGGCCGAATTGCTGCGCAAGACGGATCCGAAAAAATCGATCACGGTGAGCATTTATCTGCGCCGCAGTCCATCTACGGCAAGCGAGGCGGCGTCCACGATCACAACGTTGAGCGAACAGCCGCCGCAGGAGCGGCGCTATCTCACGAAGCCTCAACTCACAGCAATGTTCGGAGCCGACCCCCAAGAGATGCAGGCGGTCGAAAAGTGGGCCAAGTCATGCAAGCTCAACGTGGTTGAAGCCGACGCCGCGAAGCGCCGGGTCCAAGTCTCGGGCACGGTGGCGGCGATCGACAAAGCGTTTGGCGTGCAACTCAACGACTACCGCCACTCTGATGGCTACGAATATCGGGGGCGCGAGGGACAGGTGCATGTGCCGGAGGAGCTCTACGGCATTGTCGAGAGCGTGCTGGGTCTGGACGCGAGGCGGGTGGGTCGACCGCGGCTGCGCCGCGCCGCCACGCACAAGGTCGAATGGCAAAAGTTTGTCGCAAGCAAGGCCGGCGGTCCTGCGAATGGCTCGGGGACGTCAACTCCATGGCCCGGCACTTTCTTCCCTCCGCAAGTCGCAGCGCTGTATGACTATCCATCCAACCTGACGGGCAAGGGCCAGAACGTCGCGATCATGTCGTTCAACGGCGCTCCGGATGGAAACCCGCACGGCGGCTACAGCCTCGCCGCGCTCAAGACGTACTTCACCAAGGTGCTGGGCGGGACGGCGCCCAACTTGACCAATGTGACCGTGATGGGACCGGGCAACGATCCGGGACCGGATACGCCGGCCTCGGACCAGCAGGGCGATTCGACTGGAGAAGTGATGCTGGACGCCTGCGTCGTCGGTTCAGTCGCGCCGGGCGCCAACATCTTCATGTATTTCACGGAGTTCACCACGCAGGGATGGGTCGACGCTCTGCAGGACGCAATCGCCGGCGACAACGACATCTCGGTGATCTCGATCAGCTACGGCAATCCGGAGGACGATCCACAGGGCGCTTGGACCCCAGCAGGGGTCCAAACCGTGAACCAAGCGTTTCAGGCGGCCATCGCGGCAGGCATCACCATCTGCTGCGCTTCCGGGGACGATGGATCGAGCGACGGGGTGGCGAGCGGCGCGCATGTCGACTTCCCCGCATCGAGCCCGTATGTGCTCGGGGTGGGCGGGACGAAGCTGGTAGCTTCGAGTCTTTCGCCGCCTGCAATCGGATCGGAAGTGGTGTGGAACGAGCTCGCACAGGGCGAGGGCGCGGGTGGCGGGGGCATCTCGGCCCTGTTCACCAAGCCTTCGTGGCAGGATGGCGTCAACGTGCCGCCGTCCGTTAATCCGCCGCACCAGGTCGGCCGAGGTGTGCCGGACGTCGCGGCCGACGCCGATCCCGTGACCGGTGTCGTCGTGATGCAGATCGACGGCAAGCACCTTGAACCGATCGGGGGTACGAGCGCGGCGACGCCGCTGTGGGCGTCGCTCATCGCGCGCCTCAACGAGGGCCTGAACGCGCGTTGTGGCTTCATAAATCCCGCGCTCTATGCGCTTCCGCAGGGGGTGCTCAACGACATCACTTCCGGCAACAACGGCGCCTATGCGGCGAAGGTTGGTTGGGACGCTTGTACCGGTCTTGGCACGCCGAACGGCGCAAACCTGCTGAGCGCCCTGTCGACTGGTGCCGTCGCCGCGACGCCGAAGTCGGCGCAGCACGCCTGACCCAGTTCTTTGACTGAAGCGGCGTTGGCCGGGCCTGAGCCGGCCGCAGCTGTTGGCGCGTCTCGCGCTGGAGGGTAACCGCGCCGCCGAGCAAAGGCGCGAGGAACGTCGTCGTCGCCGACTTGAGGCCGTGCGCGCCTACAGCGGATGTCTGACCGGGGTATACGGACCCGACTATGTGAAGCATCTTCGCGACGAGTGGCCGGCGTGATCGTCCTGGACGCGAGCGTTCTCATCGCCTTCCTCGACGGTGACGACAACCATCATGGCGCTGCCGAACAGCTGCTGACCGACGCGGTCGACGAGGATCTCGCCGTCAACTCGCTTACGCTGGCCGAGGTCCTTGCTTCGCCCATCCGGGATGGGCGCCTGGAGCCGGGCTTGGCGGCGCTTTACGCGCTGGAGGTCCGCGAGCTGCCGTTTCCGGCCGATACGGCGGTTCGGCTCGCTCAGCTGCGCGCTGGCACCAATCTGAAGATGCCCGACTGCTGTGTCATTCTCGCTGCCGAGGGGATCGCCGCGCCGGTCGCGTCCTTCGATGAGCGGCTCACGCAAACGGCCGAGATGCGCAACCTCCCGTCCAGCCCGGCTGAGCCGTTCTCCGCCCCAACCGAGTCCCCGCCACAGCATCGACTTGCTTCCCACACTGTGGTTGGGCGTCACAAGTAGATGGCGACCCTGTTCACATGAGCACCGGTTGGCGCCCTGAATGCGTGACGGGTCATGGCACGACCGCGAAGCGGCCGCCCCCGACGGGGCGCAGCACCGAGAAATGCCGACGATCCAGCGTCACGATCGTGCGCGTGTGGTGTCGGTTGGCCAGCACCACATTGGACGCGTCCGCTATCCCGATCCGCTGATCACGGTACTTCGCGATGACACCGACAGCCTGCGCGAGCTCGTCGACACCGAAGCCGGTGAGCTCCCAGGCACCCTCGGAAAGTTGCTGCAACACGGCGATTTCGGCATCGACGCCGATGCGGGTGGCGACAAGATAGTCGAGTTCGGCGATGACATACGGCGAGACGACGAGCAGCTCCTCGGAGCTATCGATGATGCGGGAGACCGGTTGATGGTCTGGCTCGGCCGCATCGAAATAGGCGAGCAGCGCACTGGTATCGACGATCACCGCTCGCCAAAACCGTCCAGCAGCTCGTCCACGCGCCGAGCAATCGGCTCTGGCCCGGAGTAGAGAGCACCGCGCGGCCTTGGCTTCACACCGCCGACGGTGGTTCGAATCGATTCCCTGATGACCTCAGCTTCAGAGATTCCGCGTTGGGCAGCGGCACGCTTCACGGCCGCTTTGAGGTCGTCGGGCAAGTAGACTGTCGTTTTGTCCACATAGGTATGGTACTACCGCTGGCACCATACATTCCGTCGTTTGGCCGAAGACCGGGCCGCGCGGTCCAAAGAGACGGAGGCGCTGCGGCTGCTGACCAACCACCGGCTCGACACCGAATCTCCCTTCGCGACAATACTTCTCGGCCAACCCACGCTCGCGGCGAAGATGGCCCTGGGTACCCTGGCCGCGCTCGAACAACGCATCACCGCGCGCCGGGCCATAACCGGCATGACCAGCGATGAAACCGCCAGCTACCTCCGCCACCACCTCAAGCTCGTCGGCCGATCCGACCCGCTGTTCACCGATGACGCCATCGCCCACATCCACCAAGCCGGCCGCGGCAAACCCCGCGCCGTCAACCGGCTCGCTCTCGCCGCGCTCATCGCCGCCGGCAAGAACCTCGTCGATGACGCCAGCGCACGATCCGCGGTCACCGAAACCAACAACGAATCCCAACCTGATGGGCTCCGGTTCGGACGGGCGGCCAGCAATGGCGTACCCGCCGCGGTATGCGGTTCATACACCCGATCGACACGCCTCGACCAGGGTCTTCATCCCGTCCAGGCCGAAGCCCCAAAGCGATACCAGACAACATGCCCGTTGGGATGGGGCGAAGCCCGGCTAGGTCTCAGCCACGATCAGAGTGCAGGTGTTGCTCCACAGCCGGCCGCACGCACCGTCAGGATCGGGGCGGTGGTCGGTTGCGGCAATGTGCAATATGCCCGTGACGCTGTCCGGCAGCTCGCAATGGAGGCAACCGTCGCCGTCCGCCACATAAGTGAGGTAGTCATCGATGTCCTCTCCGGCGCGGGTGATCCGGATGGCGACGCGGTGGTCGGGCAGAAAACCGAAGCCGGCGACGAGGTGCCCGTGGGCGCTAACAGTTGGATTGGCCGAGGAGTGCGGTGCGTCCGGGTTATCTGATACCGGGGTGGGCATGGGCCGCTCCTATCGAGTTATCGCGCCCGCGCCACGGTCGACGCTGCGGGTAGTTCGTCGATCAGCGGCCCGAGAGGGGGAATACCTATCCGATACCATCGGTATGCGGTGAGCAAGTGTAGCAGACCTTAAGTCTAGTTCGGCCCACCGAGGTATGGCCGTCAGAAAGACCAAAGCTCTACTTGACCTTTAGTTGCTGAAGGGCGGCGCCGATGCGGCCCGCGGTGTGCGACACCAGGGCGGGCAGGCCGGCGGGTAGATCGTTTGCCTGGACTGTGACGGTGATTGCGCCGGCGCAGGCCCCATTCGGCCACCACACCGGCGCCGATACGCAACACGTGCCGGCAATCGCATCTTGATGGTCGATCACTGTCGCGCGCGGGTCCCGCAGGGACTCGCGCAGGTTGCGCCATTCACCTCGGGTCCAGCAGTCGGGAAGCGCGGCGTCACCGGCGGGTTGGGTTGCGTAGAGGACGCGTCCGGTGGCGGTGCGGGCGATCGAT
>DATJBA010000073.1:0-2115 GCA_035515675.1 Mycobacterium sp. | reverse complement strand
ATCACCTCGTTCCAGGCCGCCACGAAGTCACGCACGAACTTCTCCCCCGCACCGTCCAGGCGTAGACCTCCGAAATGGCTCGCAGCTGAGAGTTCGAACCCAAGACGAGATCGACAGCGGTAGCGGTCCACTTGAGCTCGCCGGTGGCCCGATCACGAACCTCGCAGACGTTCTCAGCAGACTGATTGAATTGGTTCAATCCCATTGTAGCGCAACAGCTTCGACGCAGGTACGGCCCGGTTTTACCGGGCCTTCATCGTCTCCGCGTGGGATGAGCCGCTGCGCTGCCAGATCGATCAAAGCCCGCGGCCATGCGGGAACCCGGTGCGATGACTCGCGGTACTGCATGAGCCCTCCGGCCGCAAACTCATCTGCGACTACCACCTCAGACGATGGCTCATAAAGACGCCGGCGAACATCGCCACAGGTAAAGATGACATGTGATGGGGACCCCCTCGGCGCAGACGCTCGTTGATATGGCGTCAGAAATGTTTCAGGAGTTCGAGGAGGTCCCGATGACGACCGTAGGCGGGTTGGACGTGCATCGACAGCAGATCACCTTTGATTACGTCGACAATGACGGACTGGTGCACTGGGGTCAGATCCGTCCGGCAACGCGGAAGACATTGCGGCACTGGCTAGGCGAGCGTTGCCCGGATGGGGACGGTGGGGTGGCACTGGAGGGCTGCACGGGGTGGCGGTACGTCGTCGAGGAGTTGGTGGCCGCCGGTGTGGTGGCGCATTTGGGGATCCTGCCGAGACCGCGGCGGCGCGGGGACCAAAGAAGCGCGCCAAGACCGATCGTGCTGATGCCCGGCTGCTGCGCGCCTTGCTCGTGGAGGGCCGCTTCCCGAGTTGTGGGTCCCGCCCGCACACGTGCTAGAGATCCGCACCCTGGGCGCGCGCTTCGCGTTAATGCTAGTGCGCCGAGGTCACCCCGGCAGGTGTGTCGGGCAGTGAATGGCGGTCATGGCCCGCGCTGGTATCGGTTCCCTGCTCGTTGATTTCACGGCGATGGAACTTCTTGGCGGAATCGAGCACCGATGTGGTCTTGCCGAGTCCTGGGAACGCGTCGATCGCCACCGCCCCTTTGGCCCTGCCCCCGTTCTGGGCATTGCTGTGGACGCTGTCCCAAGTCATCATGTAGTGCGGCCAGCTGTGCTCGGGTACGCGAAACCATGCATTGGGCACCGGCGTGGCGCATCAATAGATGACCCGAGAGCTCGCCTCCTGGACGCTATGGAGGTGCCTGATCATGCTTCGTCAAGCACCGGAAAAAGCAATTCTGAAACCAGCAACTGCAGGGCGGCGGCAATCGGGATCGCCACCAGCGCGCCGACCACCCCGAGCAGAGCTGCGCCGATGAGAACGGCCACGACGGTGACCACGCCAGACACCCGGACCGCGCGGCCGATGATTCTGGGCGTCAACAGATAATCTTCGGCCAACCGGAACACGATGTAGAACGCCACCGTTGCGACGCAGATCGGAATCGAGACGACCAGCGCCACCAAGGCGACCACGAACCCGCCAACGGTCGACCCGTAGGGAAAGAGATCCACGATTGCCACGAAAGCGCCGAGGAGCAGCGGGTACGGGATGTCGAAGATGAAGCACCACAGAGATGTCGCTGCACCGGCGATCAGCGACGTCACCACATTGCCGAAGACGTAGTCACCGACCTTGGCCACCACCTCATCGCCAATGAGGATTGCGCGCGGACGCCGCGAATTGGGCACCAACCGGTACATCGTTGTCCGGATGCGGGGCATGTCGGCCAGGAAATAGACCGTCAGGACCACCACAATCACGATGTGTGACACGGCACCGAAGAGGGTGTGGCCGACTTTGACGATGCCGCCGACAGCCGGGCCGCCGGGCCGGATCATGCCGGTAATCTGTTGCTGCACGTGGAAACGCTCGTTGATCCTGCCGATCAGCGACGAGTGATCCTGGGCCTGCTGCAGATAGTGCGGTAGCTGTTCGACGAAAAGGCGTACCTCCTGCACCAGCGGAGGGATCGCCGAAGCCACCGCACCGGCGAGGACGCCGAACACCACCACTAGCACCAGACTGACCGCCGCCCAACGTGGCAGCCTGCGGTTGACCAGGCCC
>DATJBA010000072.1:0-6828 GCA_035515675.1 Mycobacterium sp. | reverse complement strand
GCGGCGTCCGGAATTGGGCCGAACCGAGAACGACGCCGTGCGAACTAGCCGGGAATTTCTGACGCGGGTCGTCAACGATGCGATCGAGCGCGGCGAGGTCGCCGCCGACATCGACGCCTCCGCATTGGTCGAGACACTGCTAGTCGTGCTCTGCGGCGTGGGTTTCTATGTCGGCTATTTGCGGAGCTACCAAGAGATGGAGGCCGTCATCGAGATGCTGCGGCAGCTGCTGGAAGGCGCACTCTGGCGGCCCGAAACCTGACCCGCACGACGTCGATCTACGCCGGTGACGTGGCTCACAAAGCGCATAGTTTGCCTAACTTACTCCGGTAGCATGGTCCTGATATGGCTGATCTCGACGTCTCCTCGTTAGAGCCCTCGTTGGCACCCGCGTTACGGACCACGGGCGACTCCTGGGCCATCACCGAACTCGTCGGCGCCACCGCATTAGGGGTCGCTGCCTCGCGCGCGGTGGAAACCGCCGGCCCCGATCCGCTGATCCGTGATGAGTTCGCCCGCATCTTGGTGTCGTCGGCCGGTCCGGCGTGGGCCCGGCTCGCCGATGCCGAGTTGGCCTGGCTCGACGGCGATGAGCACGGGCGACGGGTGCATCGGGCTGGCGTCGACTACCAGGCGGTACGCACTCACTTCTTCGACGAGTACTTCGGTAACGCCACCGGCGCCGGGATCCGGCAAGTAGTGATTCTGGCCGCCGGGCTGGACTCCCGGGCCTACCGCCTGAGTTGGCCGGCGGGTACGGCGGTCTACGAGATCGATCAGCCTAAGGTGCTGGAATACAAGACCGGAATTCTGCAGTCACACGGCGCGGTTCCCGCCGCTCGGCGGTGCCCGGTCCCGGTAGACCTGCGCGATGACTGGCCGGCAGCACTGGCAGCCGCGGGGTTCGATCGCACCCAACCGACCGCGTGGCTTGCCGAGGGCTTGCTGCCCTACCTGCCAAGCGACGCTGCCGACCGGCTCTTCGAGATGTTCACCGCCCTCAGCGCGCCGGGCAGCCAGGTCGCCATTGAGGTGTTCGACCTGAACTCAAACGGGAACACGCAGCGCTGGCTGCGAATGCGGGAGCGACTCGGTCTGGATGTCAATGTCCAAGCGTTGACCTACCACGAGCCCGACCGTTCGGATGCCGCCCAGTGGCTGGCTGGCCACGGCTGGCAGGTGCACGGCGTGAACAACCGCGAGGAGATGGCCCGACTGGGCCGCCCGGTAGCCGAAGACCTGGACGACGAGGCCGTCCGCAGCACGCTGCTGCGAGCGCGTCTCGGCGGGCCATCCAACTAACCAATAGCGCAATGCGCAAAGAGGGGAGTATGCGATGAGCACAATGCGCACCCACGACGACACCTGGGACATCAAGACTAGCGTCGGCACTACCGCCGTAATGGTGGCTGCTGCCCGGGCGGTCGAAACCGACCGGCCGGACCCGTTGATCCGCGACCCGTACGCCAAGCTACTGGTCACCAACGCCGGTGCCAACGTGTTATGGGAGGCGATGCTCGACCCGTCGATGGTGGCCAAGGTGGAAGCCATCGACGCCGAAACCGCGGCCACCGTCCAGCACATGCGCAGCTACCAAGCGGTTCGGACGAACTTCTTCGACATCTACTTCAACAACGCTGTCGCTGACGGAATCCGCCAGATCGTGATCTTGGCGTCGGGACTGGATTCCCGCGCTTACCGCCTGGATTGGCCGGCCGGTATCACCGTGTATGAGATCGATCAGCCCAAGGTACTGGCCTACAAGTCCACCACGCTGGCGGAATACGGCGTGACGCCTGCAGCCGATCGCCGTGAGGTGCCCATCGACTTACGTCAAGACTGGCCGGCGGCACTGCGTGCCGCCGGCTTTGACCCGGCAGTGCGGACCGCTTGGTTGGCCGAGGGGCTGTTGATGTACCTGCCCGCCGAGGCCCAGGACCGGCTTTTCACCCTGGTCGGTGAGCTGAGCCCCGCGGGCAGCCGGATCGCGGCCGAAACCGCGGGCAACCTCGCCGACGAGCGGCGCCAGCAAATGCGGGAGCGGTTCAAGAACGTGGCCGAGACGCTGGGCATCGAGCAGACCGTCGACGTGCAGGAGCTGATCTACCACGACGAAGACCGGGCGCCCGTCGCTGATTGGCTCAACAACCATGGTTGGCGTGCCACCGCTCAAGCCGCGCCGGACGAGATGCGCCGGGTGGGCCGCTGGGTCGATGAGGTGCCGATGGCCGACGAAAAGGATGCCTTTTCTGAGTTCGTGACCGCGGTGCGCTTGTAATGGCGCGCACCGCTGACGACTCTTGGGACATCGCCACCAGCGTCGGCGCGACGGCCGTGATGGTCGCTCTGGCCCGTGCCGCCGAGACCGCCAGCGCCGACCCGCTCATCCGGGACCAGTTCGCCGAGCCGCTGGTGTCCACGCCCGAACTCGAAGGAGTCCGGGAGCAGGTGGCCGCGTGGTGGGCGGGGCCCGATGAAGAAGATGAGGCGGAGTTAGCGGTCGACGCCCAGAACATGATCGATTACCAGGCGGTCCGCACCCATTTCTTCGATGCGTACTTCGCCGACGCTGTCGCGGCCGGTCTCCGGCAGGTCGTGATTCTGGCTGCCGGTCTGGATTCGCGCGCCTACCGATTGGAGTGGCCGGCCGGCGCAGTCGTGTATGAAATTGATCTGCCCAAGGTGCTTGAGTACAAGGCCGAGACACTCGCCGGCCACGGCGCCACGCCGATCGCCGACCGGCGACCGGTGCCCGTTGACTTGCGCCATGACTGGCCGAAAGCGCTGCGCGACGCCGGGTTCGATGCGACCCGTGCGACGGCCTGGCTGGCCGAGGGGCTGTTGCCGTTTCTGCCCGCAGCGGCGCAGGAAGCCATGTTCGCCTCTGTCGACAAGCTCAGCGGATCAGGCAGCCGGGTAGCCGTCGAAATCTTCGGGGTCAACGAAGAGAAGCGCCGAGAAGCCGAGGAGAAGTGGGCCCAACTGCGGGGTAAGCGCGAGGCGCGTGGCCAAGACACCTCGTTCAATCCGTCCGACCTGTGGTTTGACGACGAGGGCCGCCCCGACTGTGCCGAGTGGTTTGCCGCGCACGGGTGGAGCACCCAGACGGTGAGTGCGCGCGAGGAGGCGCTGCGACTGGGCCGGCCGCCGCAATCGGAGGATCGGCCGTTTGCGAACAGCTTTGTGACGGCAACCAAGTCCTGACCGAAATCCTGGCAAGCCGGCCTGTGGTGGTTGAGCTTTCATGAGCGACGCCCAAGAGCCCCGGAAAATAGGTCGGCGCACCGACCAGGTCAACAACCGGGTGCGGCAGCGACTCCGACACTGCAATGTTCACCCGTACGCGACACGATCGCCACACGCCGATCGATGGATACGGTCCGAGCGGATCTTTCCTATTGCTCTCCCAACCGGATGGTTAGGATCGCGGTTATCACCCACGAATGCCCACCAGCGGCGGGCAAGGCCCCGGGATGATCCGAGAACGGTAAGGACACTGATGACCACCGAATCGGTTGCACCGAAGACATCCGAGTCCAAAAACGGGGCGGCAGCAGCTGCGTCGCTCGATATCGCTGTGACGGTGGCCCGGCTCCGCAAGACCTTTGCGACTGGGCGCACCCGCGACATCGAGTGGCGCAAGCAGCAGTTGCTGCAGCTGCAGAAATTGGTGGAGGAAAACGAGGCGGCGATCACCGCCACGCTCGCCGAGGACCTTGGCCGCAAACCATTCGAGGCATGGTTTGCCGACACCGCGACCACCGCAGCCGAGGCGCGGTATGCGGCCAAACACGTCAAGAAATGGATGCGCCGCAAATACCGGCTGCTCGAACTCGCGCAGCTGCCGGGGCGCGGCTGGATCGAGTACGAGCCATATGGGACCGTGCTGATCATCGGTGCGTGGAACTACCCGTTCTATCTGACACTCGGCCCGGCGGTCGGGGCGATCGCTGCTGGAAACGCGGTGGTGCTCAAGCCGTCTGAGATCGCACCAGCGTCGTCGAGGTTGATGGCCGAACTGGTGCCGCGCTACCTGGACACCGACGCGATCGTGGTGATCGAGGGCGACGGGGCGGTGAGCCAGGAGCTCATCGCGCAGGGCTTCGACCGTGTGCTGTTCACCGGCGGCACCGAGATCGGCCGCAAGGTCTATGAAGGCGCGGCGCCACACCTGACCCCGGTCACGCTTGAGCTCGGCGGCAAGAGCCCGGTGATCGTCGCGGAGGACGCCGACATCGACGTGGCGGCCAAGCGGATCGCGTGGATCAAACTGTTCAATGCCGGTCAAACCTGCGTCGCACCTGACTATGTACTCGCCGACGCCAAGATCCGCGATGAACTCGTCAGCAAGATCGGTGAGGCCATTACGAAGTTCGAGACTGACGAGCCCCGCGGAATGCGCATCGTCAACCGGCGCCAGTTCGATCGGCTGACCGACTACTTGGCCAACACGAAGGGCAAGGTCGCGTTGGGCGGCGGGTCGGACACATCGGGTCTGCGGATCCAACCGACCGTGGTCGTCAACCCCGATCCCGACGAGCCGCTGATGAAGAACGAGATCTTCGGCCCGATCCTGCCGGTGATCTCGGTCCAATCTGTTGATGACGCAATACGTTTCGTCAACTCGCGGCCCAAGCCGTTGTCCGTGTATCTGTTCACCAAGACGCGCGCCATCCGCGAGCGGGTGATCAAGGAGGTGCCGGCCGGCGGCATGCTGGTCAATCACCTCGCTTTCCAGGTGGGGACCGCCAAGCTGCCGTTCGGCGGGGTCGGCCCGTCGGGAATGGGGGCCTACCACGGCCGCTGGGGTTTCGAGGAGTTCAGCCACCGCAAATCGGTGTTGACCAAACCAACTCGGCCCGACCTATCGAGCTTCATCTACCCGCCGTACACCGAGCGGGCCTTCAAGATGGCTCGCAAGCTGTTTTGACACGCCGGCCCGGCTGCTGCCGGCGCTGAAATACCAACCCCGATAGCCCCTATTTCTGATAGGAGAGAGGAATCTAATGCCCGGAGTGCAGGATCGCGTCATCGTCGTCACCGGAGCCGGTGGGGGACTGGGCCGTGAATACGCCCTTACCCTCGCCCGGGAGGGCGCCAGCGTCGTCGTCAATGACCTCGGTGGAGCCCGCGACGGCACGGGTGCCGGATCGGCAATGGCCGACCATGTCGTCGCCGAGATTCGCGACGCGGGTGGACGTGCGGTCGCCAACTACGACAGCGTCGCCGCCGAAGACGGCGCGGCCAACATCATTAAGACCGCGCTCGACGAGTTCGGCGCGGTGCACGGTGTGGTGAGCAATGCCGGGATCCTGCGCGACGGCACCTTCCACAAGATGACGTTCGAGAACTGGGACGGCGTGCTCAAGGTGCACCTGTACGGCGGGTACAACGTCATCCGCGCCGCTTGGCCGCATTTCCGTGAGCAGAGTTACGGCCGGGTCGTCGTCGCCACCTCGACCAGCGGCCTGTTCGGCAACTTCGGCCAGACCAACTACGGGGCGGCCAAGCTCGGTCTGGTCGGCCTGATCAACACGCTGGCGCTGGAGGGGGCCAAGTACAACATCCACTCCAACGCGATCGCCCCGATCGCCGCTACCAGGATGACTCAGGACATCCTGCCGCCCGAAGTGCTAGAGAAGCTCACGCCAGAGTTCGTCGCGCCGCTGGTGGCTTACTTGTGCACCGAGGAATGTGCCGACAACGCATCGGTTTTCGTCGTCGGTGGCGGCAAGGTGCAGCGCGTTGCACTGTTCCAGAACGAGGGCGTCAACTTCGAGAAGCCGCCGTCGGTGCAGGATGTCGCCGCACACTGGGCCGAGATCACCGACCTGTCTGCGGCGCACAAGGCCGGATTTACGGTGCAGGGGTCATGAAAGCTTGTGTCGTACAAAAGCTGTCCGGCCCGGACGGCATGGTGTACACCGATATCGACGACGTCACCAGCGACGGTAACAACGTCGTCATCGACGTTCGGGCCGCCGGCGTTTGCTATCCGGACCTGCTGCTGAGCAAGGGCGAGTACCAACTGAAGTTGCCGCCGCCGTTCGTCCCCGGCATGGAAGCCGCCGGTGTGGTGCGTTGGGCGCCGCCGGGGTCGGGTTTCAAAGAGGGCGAGCGGGTTTCGGCGTTCGGAATCCTGGGCGGCTATGCCGAGCAAGTGGCCGTTCCGGTGCCCAACGTGATCCGCAGCCCGGCGGAACTCGATGACTCCGAAGCGGTGTCGTTATTGGTGAACTACAACACCATGTATTTCGCTCTGGCTCGTCGCGCCGCGATGCGGCCGGGTGACAGGGTGCTGGTGCTTGGTGCTGCCGGTGGGGTGGGCACGGCGGCGATCCAAGTCGCCCAGGCAATGGGCGCAAGCAAAGTGGTGGCCGTGGTGCACCGCGAAGCTGCGGCTGACTATGTGGCTTCGCTCGGCGCCGACCTGGTGCTGCCGCTGTCCGACGGCTGGGCTGATCGGGTGCGTGAGTACACCCACGGTCAGGGTGTGGACATCGTCGTCGATCCCATCGGCGGCCCGACCTTTGACGACGCGATGCGCGTCCTGGCGATCGACGGCAAGCTGTTGGTGATCGGCTTCGCGGCGGGCAGTATCCCCACCGTCAAGGTCAACCGGCTGCTGCTGCGCAACGTCAGCGTGGTGGGCGTCGCCTGGGGCGAGTACCTCAACAAGGTCCCCGGTTCGGCGCGCTTGTTCTCCTGGGGGCTGGGCCAGCTGGTTTTCTTGGGGCTGAAACCGCCTCCGCCGCAACGCTATCCGTTGTCGGAAGCTCCGGCGGCATTGCAATGCCTGGCTGACGGCGGTGTGCTGGGCAAGCTCGT
>DATJBA010000071.1:0-51455 GCA_035515675.1 Mycobacterium sp. | reverse complement strand
CTGCAGCCGCTGTACTGGCCGGGCGAAGCCTCGGAGCCGGGATATAGCCCCTCGGCCAAACTGGCCGACTTCGTCCGGTGCCGGGATCTGACGTGTCGGGCGCCGGGCTGTGACCAACCTGCGGTGGTTTGCGATTTGGACTATACCGTCGCTTACTGGATGGTGGCCGGACGCACCAGTCGAATGTCACGTGCCTCTGTCGTTCTGGTCGTAGGCGTCAACAAAATGCTTGGTAGACCCACCAGTCACCGTATGGGGTGACGTTTGAGGCATGTAAGATACCTCATGATGCTGTGCCGGAAATGTGTGCGATCCCGTCGCCGACACTGCGCGCGCCATCGTGCGGGACGGGTAACTGGTATTTCGACGAGGCAATCGTTGTGGCTCGCGACGATGAGATGATCCAGATCATCATTCAGCAGTCGGGATTCAACGTACGAACTCCCCGCCGGTACAGGGTAGACACCTGGGGTATGCTGGCATACATGAAACGGACGACGGTCAAGATCCCTGACGCGCTGGATGCTCGTCTGCGGCACGAGGCTCGGCGACGGAATTTGACCATCTCGGAGGTCAGCCGTGAAGCGCTCGAAGCATACCTTGGCGTGCCCGGTGGCCGTCGGCGCCTGAACGCAGCGGCTGTCGGCCGTAGCGGCCGGAGCGATGTCTCCGAGCGTATCGAAGAGATTCTGGCTGCCGAGGTCGGACGATAGGGGCAATTGTCGTCGATGCGGGCCCCCTGTATGCCTACGTCGACGCCGACGACGCACACCATGCGTCGTCGCTCGAGCTCCTGCAGACCCATCCGGGCCCGTTGATCGTCCCGACACTCGTCATCACCGAGGTGGTCTACATGCTGGGTACCCGGCTAGGCGCCGAAACTGAAGTGCGATTCCTCGGTGACTTGGCCGATGGTGCGTTCGCCGTCGAGCCGGTAGCAGCGGGAGATTGGCTGCGGATCGCCGAGCTTGTTGCGCGGTACCGAGACCTGCCGCTTGGCACCGTAGATGCCTCCGTGGTGACCACAGCGGAACGATTGGGCATCAATGAGGTCGCGACTGTCGACCGCCGTCACTTCACCATCGTCCGTCCGTGCCACATCGAGGCATTCACTCTCCTTCCGTGAATCTTCCCGGTGCCGGCCGCGTTGTTTCACGCATCGGTCGGTCACATCGTGAACGGGCGTTCGTTGACATTCCAGCATCCACGGCGGCGGGCAGATTGCTGACTTGTCAGAAATTTCCTACGTCGGCGACCTCATCGCGCGCGATGTGCAGCAATTGTCCGAGATCGGTCGAACAACCGAGGCGCACGCTCGTCCAGATGCTGGCCGCTCGATCGGGGCAGCTGCTGTGCATCGCCACAATTGAGCAACGAACTCGGACTTGGCGCCATGACGGTAACGAGGCTCGGCGCCACGACGGTAAAGAAGGGTAAAGAAGTATGTCGCACTGCTCGAAGAGGGCTTTCTCGTCAAACGGGCCTGAACGTCATCAATGTCAGTTGCTGCCTGTATAAGTGAGCGCGCGGGACATGATTCGGCCCGCTTATCCGAAGAGCTCAAGGCTCTCAGCCCGGCCGGCGAGGCTGTCCTCGGTCGCTACGCGGAGATTCCCCGTGCCTCGCGCACGTTCTCTCAGACCGATATTTTCCCGCACGATATTCCAAATGGTATCCGAGCCTTGTGCCACCCGCCGGGCGCGCCGTTGGCCCCGGTCCCCGGGGCCCCATTGGCGCCGTTGCCGATCAACGGGCGTCCGGTCAGCGACAGGAAGGGCGCATTGATCGGACCCAGCACGTCTTGTTGCACGCTCTGCAACGGTGAGGCGTTAGCCGCCTCGGCGGCCGTATAGGCACCCCCCGCCCCGCTCAAGGCCTGCACGAACTGGGAATGAAACGCCGCGGCCTGAGCGCTGAGCTCCTGAAAGGCCTGTCCGTGCCCGACGAACAGCGAAGCCACCGCCGTCGACACCTCATCGGCACCGGCGGCCAGCAGCCCGGTAGTTGGGGCCGCCGCGGCCGCATTCGCGGTGGTCAGCGCCGAGCCGATGTTGGACAGATCCGTCGCCGCCGAAGCCAGGAACTCTGGAGCGGTCACCAGATACGACATCGCAATCCTCCCGTCAGGTCGCCGACACATCGGTGATGGGTTCGGCTCAAGCTCGAAAATGCCCCGTGCCTAACGCCAGGTTGTTAACGCTAGGGCGCTGGGCGTCGGCTGCGACAGGGCCTTTCGTCCCCCCAGCGCCGGTCTAGTTCGGCTAGAACGAACTTCTCTGCTTATCTCTGACGAATTTGCAGGTTACAAATTGGTCGGTGCCCGACGGACACTCCCTTAAAAGGGTTCTTCAGCGAGTCGGTGGCACCTACCGATCTAGAGTTCCGGCACCAGGACAACGAAAATCGCGATGTTGAGTCTGTTCACTGACCCGGTTTAGCCGCACCAGAAGGGTTAATCCCTCGGTCGACGGGAAGGAGATGCTAATGGTTAATACAAGTAGCCGCCACGAGGCCGAAGGCGCCCTGCGTCTCTGGGGCGCCGAAGAAGTATTCCGCGTCGGTCAACGAGTCGAGACAGTACGGCGACAGGCGAGCCAAGCCCAGCAAGCGGCGGCGACAGCTTCGACAAATCCGCAGACAGTCAGGACCGAGCCCGCCAGGTCATATGAACAATTAGCCGAACGCGGCGAGCGTTGGGACGAATACCTGGAACATGCGGCTCGCCACCGCGAGCTCGCACAAGAGGAGCGCTGGATAGCTCAGCGGTTGCGTCAGCTGACAGAAAGTGTCTTGATGGGCGGTTCCCGGACCCCGGCACCCTAAGGCGATCGAACGAGCGTAAGCAAACGTACGGCACCCCGATTGATAGTTACAGTAAGTCAGTCGGCGCTTGAAGGTTCTTTGCGTATTCGCACCTACCACTTGCTGAAGACTTTCTGGGGCTGGCGCGATCAACAGCTGCCCGAAGGCACAGTAACTCATGCACGATTCATCCCTGAAAACATAGCCTGACCTAGCAATATTCCCGCTTGGCACAGATGCCGGTGCCCTCCCGACCCGGCGCAGATAACCGGTGCCGGTGCTGGCCAGTGATAGACCGGCGCTGGCCCGTGCTGGGCCAGTGTCGGCGCTGACCGGCGCTGCCCTGCCGATCACACCGGCCTGGTCACCCTGGACCGCTCAGCAGTGGGGGGCCCAGCACCGCTGGTTGGGGCAATAGGTCGATTGTGCGAGGCCCACCATGGATGTGACTTGTCCGAACGTAACGCCTCTCGAATCCAATTCGGAGTGGGTTTGCTGGGCAATCTGGTCTGGCGTCCAACCCCACCCGAGATCGTCGCAGATGAGGTGCGCCATCCCGATGAGGGCCTCGTCGTGGTCCGGCGGCCAAGTGAAGCCGAGGGCGCGCAGTTGACCGAGGTAGGCGTCATTAGTGGCATCGGCAGTCGCAATCGCAGCGTTAGTAACCAGGGCAGCGCCAACCATCATGGGGACAGTCAGTCTGGCCAGCCAGCGAAGTGAGGGCATTTGAAGCACTTCCTTTCTTCTTGGCGTTGACGAGGCCGTCAGTGTGCGGGTCCAAAGCCGCACAAGTATGAAGAATAGGGAAACTTGGGAAAAAAATAATGAAAAGCTGGATAGTCGGCGTTTGGGGAGACTATTCGCCGACGTGCTTAGCAAACCGTATTTGGTTTTGTGGAAAATTCTCCTGTGGTGAGGGCGGTGATGTGACCAAGGAAGGCGAGGAAGAACGCGTTACAACAGCTGCCCGACGGCACGGTGATCTGGACGATGCCCGACGGGCACACCTATGTCACCAGCCCGGGCAGCGCGCTGCTGTTCCCGAGCCTGTGCGCGCCCACCGGCGACGAACCGAGATCCGAGACGCCGGCCCACGGGCGGTGCGGCGAGCGCACGGCGATGATGCCGCTGCGCACCACCACCCGGGCGCAAAACCGGGCCCAGAGCATCGCCGCCGAACGCCACCACGACCGGCAAGCCCGGTTAGCCGCCCGTGCCGCGCAGACCGGCCCCACGCCACCCGACGACGACGAACCACTGCCCTTCTGAGGCGTGGTCCTGGCGCGTCCTGGCGCCGGCTATTCGCGGTACGAATACCAGTTCGCCCGTTGACGTTTCGCAATGAGCAACCCCACGCGGCCGCGTGCCCGGCGTCGCTGGGACGATCGGCGGGCACCGGGCGTGGCGAGACGACATTGGTCGGAAACCGCGGCTTTCATTTCGGCTGTCAGCGTTAGCCAACGGCTCTACAATGAGATCCCTTTGCTGCTGCCGTGCAGCCCGGCCGGGATGAGGTTCGTCATGAACAAGCGCGGGCGCGCTCGACGTCTGCCGGCGGCGATCGCCTGCGCAGGGGCGGTACTCGTGGTGGCGGCGTGCACCACTTTCGTCGGCGGCCGGGCCCTGTCGATGCTCAACGACCCGTTTCGGGCGGGCGGTCTGCCCGCGACCAACGGTCCCAGCGGGATCCGTTCCAACGCACCCAATCCGACCGGCATGGTGGTCAACACCGACAACGGGGCGATCGACAAGTTGTCGTTGCTGTCGGTCAACGACATCGAGGAGTACTGGAAGTCGGTGTATAGCCAGTCGCTGAAAGGAACCTTTGTTCCAGTCGGCAAGCTGGTGTCCTACGACTCCAATGATTCGAGCAGTCCGATTGTTTGCCACAGCGATACCTACCAGCTCGTCAACGCCTTTTTCACCTCGCGCTGCGATCTGATCGCCTGGGATCGCGGAGTGTTCATGACCGTCGCGCAACGCTATTTCGGCGACATGGCCGTCAACGGTGTGTTGGCACACGAATTCGGGCACGCCTTGCAGCAGATGGCGAAACTGGTGACCAGAAAAGACCCCACCATCGTTCGTGAGCAGCAGGCCGATTGTTTCGCGGGCGTCTATCTGTTTTGGGTGGCCGATGGTAAGTCGCCACGCTTCACGCTGAGTACCGCTGACGGCCTCGACCACGTGCTGGCAGGGATTATCACCACCCGCGACCCGGTTATGGACGCCGATACCGAAAACGACGACGAGCACGGCTCGGCCTTGGATCGCATCAGCGCCTTCCAGATGGGCTTTCTCAGCGGCACCCCGGCGTGCGCGGGGATCAATATGCAGGAAATCGAACAGCGCCGCGGAGACCTGCCGACGGCCCTGCGGGTCGATACCAACGGGAATCCGGAGACCGGTGAGGTCCCGATCAACGAAGACACCTTGTCGACGCTGACGGAGGTCCTGGGAAGGATCTTCTCGCCCAAGCAACCGCCAACATTGTCCTATCGGCCGGCCGATTGCCCAGATGCGAAGGCCAGCCCACCGGCATCGTACTGCCCGGTTACCAACACCATCGTGGTCGACCTGCCTGCCCTGGCGACGATGGGGAAGGTCGCCGACGCAAAGGAATACACCCTGCCGCAAGGTGACGACACTGCATTGTCGATCGTGATGTCGAGGTACGCGTTGGCGGTGCAGCATGAACGCGGCCTGCCGATGCAGAGTCCGTGGACCGCGCTGCGGACCGCGTGCCTGACCGGTGTCGTGCACCGCAAGATGGCCGAACCCATCGACCTGCCGTCCCAGAAGCAGCTTCTGCTTGCTGCCGGTGATCTCGATGAAGCCGTTTCCGGCCTGCTCACCAACCACCTTGTCGCCAGCGACGCGGACGGTACCAGCGTGCCGGCCGGCTTCACCCGGATTGCCGCCTTCCGTGGCGGCGTGGCCGGCGATATGGACGCGTGCTACTCGCGCTATCCCGGATAGCGCTCAGGCGATCTCGGCGAGCCTGGGAGCCAGTTCATCGCCGAAGCGGCGGATGAAGCCGACGGGGTCGGGGTTTCCGGGGAGGGGACCGACGTTGATCAACTCGACACCCAGCTCGGCATAACGTTCCACGGTCTTCAGGTACTCGTCGGTGTTCTCGAATGGGTCGACCACCAAAATGCCGCCCGCCGTCTTGCGGATTTCGCCGGGATCTCTGCCCACCGTGTCGCAATGGCGGTTCAGTACCTCGATCTTGTGCGCGAGCTCGTCGGTTGTCGACACCATGCTGTTCCAGATGTCGGCGTACTGCGCGACCAGCCGTAGCGTCTTCTTCTCGCCGTCGCCGCCGATCAGAATCGGGGGACGTCGAATCGGTTGCGGCTCACAGATTGTCTCGGCCAGCTGATAGTGCTTGCCGTTGTAGGGCCCGTTGTTGTCGCTCCACATTTGCCGGCAGATCTGCAGCATCTCTTCGACCATCTCGAACCGCGCGCTTACCGGCGGATACGGAATGCCGAGGGCGACATGTTCGCGTTCGTACCACGCCGCGCCCAGTCCTAGCATCGACCGGCCCTGCGACAGCACGTCCAGCGTGGTGACCGCTTTGGCCAGCGCTCCGGGATAGCGGTAGGTGACCCCGGTGACCAGCAAGCTCAGGTCGATCGTCGCCGTCTGTCCGGCCAGGAAACCCAAAGACGTATAGCCCTCGAGGAACGGATCGTCGGCGCGTCCAACATTTTCCATCTGGAAGAAATGGTCGGCCAGGGTGAACAGCGTCGCGCCGCCCTGCTCGGCGGCCCTGGCCGCGTCGGCCAGTGTCGGGCCCAGCGCCGCCGGATCGCCTGGCAGAAAATCGATGAAATGAATTCCCAATTCCATTGCGGTCATTGCCCCTTCATTGTTCGGTCAAACGTTCGAGCAGAGATAACGCGTCAAGGATCATGCGACGCTCGCGTTCGGAAAACCGCTCCTGCATGGCGTGTGCCAGCCACTCCTCACGCACCTGACGGGCGCTCTCGGCACGCTGACGGCCGGCCTCGGTCAACGAAATCACCTGGCGCCGGCCGTCTTGCGGATCGGGCGTGCGCTCGATGAGCCCGCGTTCGCCGAGGGCTGACACTATGGTGGCCATCGACTGCGGACGTACCTGCTCTGCACCGGCCAACGCGCTGGCCGATGAAGCACCCTCTTTCCAGAGCCGGGTGAGCACCGCCGTCTGTGACGGCGTCAGATCGTCACCAATCGCGAGACCTCTCAACCGACGTCGCAGCCGGCTGAACAGCACCCGCAGATCACGGGCGGCCGCTACGGCCGAGTCGCCAACACCATCCACCCCAACCACCCTAAACTAGGCAGTTTAAACTGTCCAGTTTGAACTGACTAAATCAGTTCAGCAGCCCCAGCGCCGCATCGACCGCGAGCGCGGGCACGTCGAGGGTCTTCGAGCGCAAGTCGTGTCGCGCGCCGGTGATTTCGACGACTTCGGTTGGTGCGGCGATCATCGCCGCGGCTACGCGCACCTCGGCCGGCGTGCCGAAGGGATCCGACGTGCCGTGGCTGAACACGGTAGGCACCGTGATGTCGGGCAGATGTTCGGTGCGGGGGCGCTCCGGTTTACCAGGCGGATGGACTGGATAGGAGAACAGCGTCAGTAGATCGACCGGTACCTGGTTGGCGGCCACCACCATGGATGTCTGCCGGCCGCCGTAGGAATGTCCGCCGGCGATCAGCGGGCCGTCGGCAAGGGTGCGGCACAACGTTATCGCTTCGACGATCCCCGCGCGGTCGGCTGTCCCCGAGCCGGACGGCGGACCGGTGGGCCGGCGCCGACGGTAGGGCAGGTTGTACCGCACCGCGAGCCAGCCACGTCGCGCCCATTCGTCGCAAACCTGTTGCAGCAGAGCAGATTCCCGGCTGCCACCGGCGCCGTGGGTAAGGACCACGATGCCTTTTGGAGACCCGGTTGGCCGGTGCGCGACACCCGCGATTTGCTCGAGATTCATGACAGCCGAAACAATGGGGAGACCGGGCCATGGCCGCGGCCCAGCGGATAGGCGGCGCGCAAGCATTCGGTGACCCATCGCTTCCCGAACCCGACCGCATCGGGCACGGTGAATCCGTGCGCCAGCGCGCACGCGACCGCCGTTGCCAGCGTGTCACCACCGCCGTGGTCATTGCCGGTAAGCATCCGCTCGGCGTCGAACTCGTAGAAGTCGGCACCGTCGTAGAGCAAGTCGCAGCTGCGATCAGACGACCGCAAATGCCCGCCCTTGATCAGCACCCACTGCGGGCCCAGCGCATGCAGTGCCTTTCCTGCCGCGCGCTGCGATGTCGAATCGATGACGTCGATATCCACCAGCAGCCGCACCTCGTCGAGGTTCGGCGTCACCAGCGTGGCCAACGGAAACAGTTGATCGCGAAGCGAATCCAGGGCCTCTCGTGCCAGCAGCGGGTCTCCGTGCATGGACGCGCACACCGGGTCGATGACGAGCGGAACCGTCAACTCAAGCCGGCGCCAGGTGGCCGCCACCGCGGCGATGATGTCCGACGACGCTAGCATCCCGGTCTTGGCGGACTGGATGCCGATGTCGGTCACCACGGCTTCGATCTGCCCGGCGACTACATCGTCGGGAACCTCGTGAAAGCTCTTGACCCCCAACGTATTCTGCACGGTAACCGCGGTAACCGCGACGCACGTGTGCACGCCCAGCAATGCCATGGTGCGTAAATCCGCCTGGATGCCTGCGCCGCCCCCCGAGTCCGATCCGGCGATGGACAGCACCCGCAGCGGGGTGGAGCCCGGCGGTGCCAGCGGGAGGTAGTTCACTGCGTGATCGGCAGGTACACCCGGTTGCCGTGCTCGGCGAACTCGGCCGACTTCTCCGCCATGGCGGCTTCGATGGCCTCCTCGGTGTCCAGCCCGTGCGCGGCCGCGTAGTCGCGGACATCTTGGGTGATGCGCATCGAGCAGAACTTCGGTCCGCACATCGAGCAGAAGTGCGCGGTCTTGGCCGGCTCGGCGGGCAGTGTCTCGTCGTGGAACTCGCGCGCGGTGTCCGGGTCCAGCGACAGCGCGAACTGGTCGTTCCAGCGGAACTCGAAGCGCGCCTGGCTCAATGCGTCGTCGCGATCCTGGGCGCGGGGATGCCCCTTGGCCAGGTCCGCCGAGTGCGCGGCAATCTTGTAGGCGATCACGCCGTCCTTGACGTCCTTGCGGTCCGGCAGCCCGAGGTGTTCCTTCGGGGTCACGTAGCACAGCATCGCGGTGCCGGCTTGGGCGATGATGGCCGCGCCGATCGCCGACGTGATGTGGTCATAGGCCGGCGCGATGTCGGTGGCCAGCGGACCCAGCGTGTAGAACGGGGCCTCCTCGCACAGCTCCTCTTCCAGCCGCACGTTCTCGACGATCTTGTGCATGGGGATGTGCCCGGGTCCCTCGATCATCACCTGTGCGCCACGGGCTTTCGCGGTCTTGGTCAGCTCGCCCAGGGTGCGCAGCTCGGCGAACTGCGCGGCGTCGTTGGCGTCGGCGATCGACCCTGGCCGCAGCCCGTCGCCGAGTGAGAAGGTGACGTCGTAGCGCGCGAAAATATCGCAGAGTTCTTCGAAGTTGGTGTACAGGAACGACTCCTGATGATGGGCCAGGCACCAGGCCGCCATGATCGAACCGCCGCGGCTGACGATGCCGGTGACCCGCTTGGCGGTCAGCGGCACGTACCGCAGCAGCACGCCGGCGTGCACGGTCATGTAGTCCACACCCTGCTCGCACTGCTCGATCACGGTGTCGCGGTAGATCTCCCAGGTCAGTTGGGTCGGATCGCCTTTGACCTTTTCCAGTGCCTGGTAGATCGGCACCGTGCCCACCGGCACCGGTGAATTGCGCAGGATCCATTCCCGGGTTTCGTGGATGTTCTTGCCAGTGGACAGGTCCATGATGGTGTCTGCGCCCCAGCGGGTGGCCCACACCATCTTGTCGACCTCTTCGGCGATCGAGGACGTCACTGCCGAGTTGCCGATGTTGGCATTGACCTTGACCGCGAACGCCTTGCCGATGATCATCGGCTCGCTCTCGGGATGGTTGTGGTTGGCCGGGATGACCGCACGGCCGCGGGCGACCTCGTCGCGCACCAGCTCGGCCGGCATGCCCTCGCGGGCGGCGATGAACGCCATCTCCGCGGTGATCTCGCCGGCGCGGGCCCGCCGCAACTGGGTGCCGCGGTCGCGCACCATCCCGGGGCGCGGCGGCAGCCCGCGGTGTAGGTCGATCACCGCGTCGGGGTCGGTGTAGGGCCCGGAGGTGTCGTAGAGGTCGAAGTGATCTCCAGTGGACAGGTTGACCCGCCGGAACGGCACCTGGAGGCTAGCCCCGCCGCCCGGGCCCGCTACTTGGCGATAAGCCTTGCTGCTGCCCGCGATGGGTCCGGTGGTCACGGACGGTTGCACGGTTTTGGAAAGTACGTCAGTCATTTTGTCATCTCCCTACGCCGGCATTACCCGGTCAGGTTCGTACGGTCGACGGCCCCGAGCCGTCCTCTCAGCGCACTCGGCGTGCGCTCCCGCGTCCTATCTGGCTGGTTCGATCGCCTGCACGCCAGGTTACTCCCAAGACCACGCGGCACGCCTAGACCTCTTCCATCGCCTCGCCGAGTTCCTCCAGGATCCGGTTGTGGTGGCTGCTCGCCAGTAGGTGTCCGGCGGCGATGACCACGGCGACGGGCCAGTCGATGAGTTCAAATGCCGCCAGGGCGGCCAGGCCTCCGTAGTAGGCCAATTGCTCCGGCCGCGGTATCTCCACCTGCCCCACCACCGGCACGTTCACCACAAAGGTCTCGCCTGCGCGGATCCTCTGCACCGCTTCGCGCTGGGATATCCCCGTGCGCGATGTCTTTTCCGCCATCATTTGCCTTTCAGTAACGGAGGGTTTGCCGTCTCGCCGGGTCGTGCGATCAACGTCTGACTCATGTCGACGACCGACCCCGTGGTTGATCCGCTAGTTACGTCGATTGCTTTGGTGCTGAGGGTGCCGTTACTGGAACTCTATGCGCTGCTCTGGCGGGTTGGGGTGGTGGATATTCGTCACACTGAGCGGACGACTCGCCGTTCGTCGAGGGCACATCAGGTTGTGGTGGCCGCATGTCCGGCGTGCCCCAACCTTCCGAAACACGGTTCAGAACGGCTATCACGATGGTCGCGGCAACGGCGGCTCCCAGAGCCTGCGCCCACCCGAGGGGGCCCAGTGGCGTGCAGCCGAGCAATTGGCTGACCACGGGAATGCTGATCAGCGTTCCCAGCGCGGTAAGCGAGCCCAGCGCGGTGAGCACAACCAGTGGGGCGTGAGAATCCAGCAGTGTCTGGCCCAATTCGGCGCCCACCAGCGCGATCAGTGCCACGGTGGACGCGCGTTGCGGGCGCCCGGTGACGCTCGCCATCATCCACGCTGCCGTCGCCGCGGCGGCCGTGGTGACGCCGCGGATGGCGACGGCACGCCACAACGCCGGCTGATCTGGGCCGCGTAGGCACGGGTCGACAGGGCCGCGGGGCTCACTAACCGCAAGGGCCGCAGCCGGCAGCGCATCGGTCATCATGTTCACCAGCAGCAGCTGCCGGGTGTTCAGCGGCGAGGTCCCGGTGATCGCACTGCCGATGATGGCGAACAGCACCTCGCCGGCATTGCCGCCGAGCAGCACGGACACCGCCGCCTGCACCCGCTGCCAGAGTTGGCGTCCTTCCTCGATGGCGTGCAGTAGCCCCTCGATGCGGGCGTCGACCAGCACCACGTCGGCAGCCATGTGAGCCGGGTCGCTGCCTCCCGCGACAACGCCGATACCGACGGTGGCGGCCCGGATGGCTGCGGCGTCATTGGAACCGTCGCCGACCATCGCGCATAGCACCCCGGCACCCTCGAGCGTCTGGACGACTTGGACCTTGTTCTCTGGTGTCATCCGGGCGAAGATCACCCGCTCGGTCACAACGCGCTCTTGGTCTTTGCGCGACAGCGAGTCCCATTCCGCACCGCTGATGACCTGCTCAGCGGTCACTGACAGGCCCAGCTCCGCCGCGATGGCCTTGGCGGTGATCGGGTGATCACCGGTGATCAACTTCACGTCCACCCCTTGGGATCGCAGCTTCGCGAGCAGGCCCGCGGCTTCGGCGCGTGGAGTGTCGGACAAACCGAGGAACCCTGCCAGGGTCAACCCGCCCTTACAGAATCCGGCGATGTCATCGGGGCTTTCCTGTATTGCCTCTACCTGATGCGGATTCAGCTGGCGCTGCGCCACCGCGATCACCCGCAACCCGCTCGCCGCCAGTTCAGCAACTGCTTGGGCCGGGGTTTGATCCGGGGTCGAGCCGACGTCCTCGCAGGCGGCCAACACCACTTCGGGCGCACCCTTGACGGTCAGCTCGCTGCCGGTGACCGAGGCCGAGAAAGACCTGCCGGAGCGGAACGGAAGGTGAGCGGTGGGTTGCGGGACTGGATCCGAGCCGTTAGCACCGGCGGAGGCGACCTCAAAAGCTGAAGCCGCCTCGACAATGGCGACATCGGTGGCGTGCAGATGTGGGTCGCCGTTGGACGCCGGAGCGGCGTGCGCAGCGCAGCGCAGTACCTCCTCGCGCGAGTACCCCGGCGCCGGGTGGACCCGCGCCACTCGCAAGCGGTTCTCGCTGAGCGTTCCGGTTTTGTCGAAGCAGACCACGTCGATACGGCCGAGCGCCTCCACCGAACGCGGAACGCGGACCAGCGCGCCGAAGTTTGTCAGTCGTCGTGCCGACGCCGCTTGCGCAAGGGTCGCGACCAATGGCATTCCTTCGGGGACGGCGGCGACGGCGATGGCGATGCCGCTGGCTACCGCCTGGCGCAAATCGGTGCGACGCAACAGCCCGAGCGCGCCGACCAGTGCACCGCCGGTCATGCTGACGGGGAAAGCCCGATTGGTGAGCTGGCTGAGCTGGTGCTGCAGGCCGATGTCCGATGACAGGCCACCGGACACAAGCTCAGCATTTCGACGTTCCTGGGTGTCGGCCCCGACAGCGGTCACCAGGGCGACCGCGGTACCTGCCACCACGGTGGTCCCCGCGTACAGCATGCAGCGACGACTGGCGAGGTCGGCGCCCGGCGTGGCCTCGACCTGCTTCTCCACCGACAGCGACTCACCGGTGAGCGTTGACTCGTCGACCTCGGCATCGACCTCCTCGATGACCCGGGCGTCGGCGGGCACCACTTCGTGAGTCCGCACCTCGATGACATCGCCGGGCCGCAGTTGCGCCGCGATGACATCGGTGTACGTCCGCTTCCCGTCTGGACCGCTCAGCACCTTTCTGGCCGGCGGAATCTGCTCCGCGAGGAGGCGGCTCAACCGGTTTTCGGCGCGCAGCCGCTGACTGGCCGCGAGTATGGAGTTCCCGGTCAATACCGAAAAGACCAAGATTGCGTCGACGGGCGAACCGAGCACCGCACTGGCCGCCGAGCCCAGCGCCAGCACGGGAGTCAGCGGGTCGGTTAACTCGGTACGGACGGCCTTGATGAACTGCCAGAACGCATGCCCGGGGGTTCCGGCCCGTACACGTTGGTCAGGCTTGCGGGCTGTCTCGGAGTCGGGCGGGGGCAAAGCCCTACGGACCTGCTCGACCGCCATCGCATGCCATTCGTGGAGGGATGCCGGGCGCGGTGTGTCTGCGCGGAGGATGCCGCGTGCCAGCAGGTATCCCGAGAGCAGACCTGCCGCCGCGCCGGTGGTTACCGGTCCGGGCCCTAGGCCGCGCACACCCGGGATCATCAACAGCGATCCCACGGCCGTTGCGCCGGCCGATATGGCGACACCTCGCCGGGCGGCGGCCCGGGCTGCCGGAAGCGCGTGCAGCACCCGCCAGGCGGCCGCCAGATCGGGCAGCAGTAGATCGGCGCACCAGGGCAGTGGGTCGGCCCCGGGCCGCGGCATCATGCCCAGCGCCACATCGGCAGACGAAAGCGCTGCTGCGCCAGATGACGACAGCACAGCCACCGAGCGGCCTGCCTCTTGCAGGTCGGCTACTGCACGGGCGAGTGCGTCATCAAGGGATTCGTTTTCCAGCGATCGGATGTCGTCGAACGCGGGTCGCAACTCGCCCAGCGAATCGACATCGACCGAGACCAGATCCGCTCCCGTCCGATGCGCCTCGGCAACCACGGCCGACGCCAATGGATCGTGGGCGGGGCGAAAAAGTGCCTCGACTTCGGAATCCGGCTCATTGGCCGATATCCCGGGCACCGGGCGCCAGCCTGCTCTTAGGCCATTCTTCTCCAGCACCAGCTGGGCGCGGTTCCACGCCGCGGACAGCTCGCGCTCGTCGGCACCGCTGATGCGCGCCACCCGCGAGCTGTTGGTGCACAACACCCGGGGGTCGATGACGACCGCGTCGACTCGGTCCAACCGACGCAGCGCCTCCGGCCGCAACGGCAGGACCGCGTGCCGATCAGCCAATCCGCGTCCGAGCGCCGCGGCGAACGCCTCCGGGGTGGTGCGGGTGGCCTTGGGGGCGGTCACCAGCACGGCGGTCGCGGCCATGTTCAGGCTGCGAGTGGTGGCGCCGACCAGCCCGGCGCTGAGCGCCTGGATGAGCGCGAAACGACCGGCGTCGCGTTCCACGGGGCCGGCGCGTGTCGGTTTCGGCCGCGACGACGCGTCGGTGTGCGGTTGGTCGGCGTGACGGGCCAGCTCCGGCTCGTGCTGGCGCCAGGCTCGCGCCTCCGCACGGCATTCGGCGGCTTTCAGCGACTGCATCAGCAGACCCACCGACAACGACCCTGGAGACTGCGTGACCGTTTCTGCGGCTGCGGTGGCCAGCGTCATCAGGGTGTCCGTCCTGGGCCCGCCGATGCGGTCCTCGAGCAGACGGCGCAGCCAGGGTTGGTAGTCCACCGCCACCACGCCCGCCAGGACACTGATCGGCAATCGCGGCCAACGCAGCGCCCGGCCGGCCAGCGCTATGCCCAGCCCGGCCACGTTGGTGGCCACGGCCACGGCTCTGGTCGCCAGCACCACGCCGTCGCCCGGCAGGCTTGTCGGAGGCGTCGCGGCTTTGATGTCTTTTTTTCGGCGGCAACGCTGCTCGGCACTATCGACGATGCGGCAAAGGTCGCGCAGCGACGTGTCCTGTCCACTGATGCTGACGACCACACGCGACAAGGGGTAGTTCAGGCTGGCCGAGGTGACGCCGGGGTGGGACCGGAGAGCATTGAGCACGACGCGTCCGAGTTCACCGTCGCCCGCGCTGCCGAGGCCGCGCACCTCGATCCAGGCGCGGCTCTCGCCCCGCCAACAGCGCCGGCTGAGTGTTTCGTGGGAAAGATCGCCGGAAAGCGCCCTGGCGCCTTCTCGCAGCGGAATAGCGGCGATGTTGAAACCCACCTCAGCGGCGGAAACCGCGGCCGTCCCCACTGTCGTCGCGACAGCTGCCGCGGTGTTCAGCGATGCGGTGGCCAGCGCGCTGGTTGCCTGGATGCCCGTCGCCGGAGCGCGCATCAGCATCGATCGCCGTATTGAGGTGGCAATGCTCAAGGGTTGCTCAAACGGTCCCGATTAGTTGGTGCTGCGCAACTCGCTGGTACCCGCCCGGCGTCCGGCCGCCTTCTTGGCCGGCGGCTTACCGGTGGCCTTCTGCGGCACCGCTTTTTTCGGCGCCACCTCCGAGGGTACCGGCGTGAGGTTCACTTTCACCGCCGATGCGGGCGCCTCGGGCTTGCGGTGCATCCTGTGCAACAACAACGCGCCGCCCCCGACGGCCAACAGCACTGGCCACTCGACCAAGCCGGCGACGCCAAGCGCACCCAAGGCCAATGCGGCTGCCGGCGTCGAGTGACTGCCAGAGCTGACTCCGCGCTTAATCCCCTCCGCGGCTCCCGCTACGCCGCCGACAATTCCATTGACCGCTGCGCCACCCACCGCGCCAGCGGCCACCGTGGTCGCGTCCGCCGCACGATTCACCACTTTGCCCACGCCGCGGACTGTCCCGCCGACGAAACCCATCATGACTCCCTGGCCTTTAGTCGCTCTCGTTGCACACCGCGCGGGCAACGTTTGTCTCCCGGTAAACCGCACAACTCACAGCGACAACAAGATTTTCAGCATCTAATAAGCAGAAGCCTGCCACGTCGTAAACGCGCAGACAACGAGTAGCCGCATCTAATTTCCCTGCGCTTAACCTGCGCGTGGGTGTGCCGGCGAGGGCTATGCACCCGACTTAGCTACGCCTTACATCAATCAGCACCGGCGCGTGATCACTGGGCGCCTTACCTTTGCGTTCTTCGCGGACGATCTGCGCGTTTGTCACGCGGCCGGCCAATGCCGGTGATGCGAGTATGAAGTCGATGCGCATGCCTTGTTTCTTCGGAAACCGCAGTTGGGTGTAGTCCCAGTAGGTGTAGACCCCGGGGCCCGGGGTGAAAGGCCTTACCACATCTGCGAATTGCGCGTCGAGAATAGCTTTGAACGCGCGGCGCTCCGGCTCGGAGATGTGCGTGGCGCCGGCATAGAATTCGGTGCTCCAGACGTCTTCGTCCCTCGGAGCGATATTCCAGTCGCCGACCAGTGCGATCTGTGCCGTCGGATCGTCGCGCAGCCAGCCGGCCGCCGTATCACGCAGCGCGGCAAGCCAATCCAGTTTGTACGTGTACTGCGGATCGCCCAGGGCGCGGCCGTTGGGCACGTAAAGGCTCCACACCCGTATGCCGCCGCAGGTGGCGCCCAGTGCGCGCGCTTCCACAGTGGCGGCCACCTCCGGCTTGCTTCTCCAGCTGGGCTGGCCTTCGAAGCCGATCTGCACATCGTCGAGACCGACGCGAGAGGCGATTGCCACGCCGTTCCACTGATTGAAGCCGACGTGTGCGACCTCGTAACCGAGTTCGAACAACGGCAGGGCAGGGAACTGGCTATCGGAACACTTGGTCTCCTGCATGGCCAGCACGTCGACGTCGGCGCGGGCTAGCCAGTGGACGACGCGGTCCAGGCGGGTGCGAATCGAATTCACATTCCAGGTGGCCAGCCGCAGGATGCCGTCGGGCATCGTTAGACGGTATCCCAAGTGTGTGTTCGGGCCGGGAAGTAGCGGCGGCGATGGTGCAGCCGGAAACCCAGCGAATCGGTGAGGGTGGTCGCGCGGGTATTGCTGTCGCCAACTTGCAGGTAGCCGCGGGTCGCGCCGCGCCGCGCGCCCCAGACCAACAGCGCTTCGCACAGCCGGCTTGCCGGGCCGGTCGCGGACTGGTCGTCGGCTGCCTTCAGCGCCGAAAGGCCCACCCACCGGGTGCCATCCGGTCCGCCGGTCAGTGCCGCACGAGCGACCGCCACGCCCGGGTGGGTGCCGAACATCAGCTCGCCGTCGACGACGGCGGTAAGCACCTCAACGGGAACCTTGCGCTGGTATATCCGCAGCCAGGCGTCGTCGGGGCGAGCAGACAGGATGATGGACGGGTCGGGTTCGCGGCCAGACACATCGGAGACGTCGCGCACCAGGACTCGTTCGGTGCGTTCGCCTGTCAGGCCGGACGGCAGCGGCAACAAGCGATCGGGAATGGCCAGTCGTGGTGTCAGGCCGCGACGCTCGTACCAGGCGACGATCGCCGGGGTCGTATCTATATGAGCCGAAATGTCGAGTGGCACTGCGGAATTGGCGGCGAAGCCAGCGCCGTGGCCGGCCCGCAGCAGCCAGCCGTCCAGCCAGGTCCGTTCGACGCCGGGCCAGGCCGCAGCGGCCGCATATTCAAGCGCGCGAATTTGGGAGGTGCGTACCGGTGCGTCGGTCAGCACCCGCAGCGCGACTACGTCGGCGGCCGCGAACTCGACGACTGCGCCCGTTTTCGTCTGCACCCGCACTACCGGATCGACCGCGAGCAGGTGTCCCACCGCGTCGGTCAGCGGCGGGACCGATCCGCCGGGGCGCCGGTAGCGAACCGTCACCCGCGTTCCCAGGTCCGGCCACGAGATCATAAGTGACCGAACGGGTCCGGCCCCTCGCCCGGCAGCCACGACAGGCCGGGAACGCCCCAGCCGTGTGTCTTGACGGCCCGTTTGGCGCTGCGAGCGTACCGGCCGATGAGACGGTCCAGGTACAGGAATCCATCCAGGTGCCCGGTTTCGTGTTGCAGCATCCGCGCGAACAGGCCGGTGCCCTCGATAGAGACCGGATTGCCGTCGGCGCCGAGTCCAGTGACCCGTGCCCATTTCGCACGGCCGGTGGGGAACGACTCGCCGGGAACCGACAAGCAGCCTTCGTCGTCGGTAGCCGGGTCGGGCATGGTCTCGGGTATTTCGGAGGTCTCCAGGACCGGGTTTATGACGACACCGCGGCGGCGGGCGGTCATTCCGCGGTCCTCGGCGCAGTCGTAGACGAACAGCCGCAACCCATACCCGATCTGGTTGGCGGCCAGGCCGACCCCGTGCGCGGCGTCCATGGTGTCGTACATGGTGGAAATCAATTCGGGCAGATCCGCCGGTAGCGAACCGTCGGCGCCGACCGGCACTGGCGTCGTCGGGGTGTGCAAGACCGGATCTCCGACGATGCGAATGGGTACGACTGCCATGGTCGGCTAAGGTACCGCACGCGCTTGCGCGCCGAAGCCGGCGATCCGGTGCGGGCAATCTAAGCGAATCGGCCGACTCGCGGGTCTTGATCACAGCTTGAGGGTTCACGGCGTGGTTCAATATTCGCCGAAACACGGCCGTAGGTAAGTCAAGTCATTCGAGCAGTTCGAGAATCGCCGGAAGGGTCCAGGGGAAGCGATATGGACAGCGCCATGGCGCGGGCAAATCGATCGGGGGACGATTCCGAGATCGCCGATGGGCTCACCCGCCGTGAACACGACATCCTGGCATTCGAGCGCCAGTGGTGGAAATTTGCCGGTGTCAAGGAAGAAGCCATCAAAAACCTGTTCTCGATGTCGGCGACGCGCTACTACCAGGTGCTCAACGCGCTAGTCGACCGACCCGAGGCGCTGGTCGCCGACCCAATGCTGGTGAAGCGGCTGCGACGACTGCGCGCCACCCGCCAGAAGGCGCGCGCAGCGCGGCGGCTCGGCTTCGAGGTGACCTGACAAGTCCGCGCCTTTGTGAGGTTCTGGCACTTTTCTGGGGCTACAGTGGGCTCGATGAAAGAGCGAGTCCCCGACTCTACGGGGCTTCCCCTGCGGGCCATGGTGATGGTGCTGCTGTTCCTGGGCGTCATTTTCCTGCTGCTCGGGTGGCAGGCCCTGGGTTCTTCCGGGAACTCCGATGATGACTCGGCGTCACCGGTCTCCAGTGTGACCAGCACCACGGCACCGACCTCGACAAGCACTAAACCCGCGACGAACCAGGCCGAGGTGCAGGTGTACAACATCTCTTCGAAAGAGGGCGTCGCCGCGCACACCAGGGACCAGCTCACGGCCGCCGGTTTCAAGGTCACCAAAGTCGACAACCTGGCGGTGCCCGATGTCTCAACCACCACGGTGTACTACACCGATGCCGACGGCGAGCACGCCACCGCGGACGCGGTGGGCCAGAAGCTGGGAGCAGCCGTCGAACCGCGAATTCCTGCCCTGACCAACCAGCCGCCCGGCGTCATCGTCCTGGTTGCGGGCTGACTTCGGCCAGCTCCTAAATCAGGGGTCCTCGGGCTAGGCTCTCGCTATGCCCAAGCTCGCCGGTCACCGCAATGCCGCCGCCGCCACCATGTCCGCACTGTCCGCAGCCGGTTGCGTCGCGCTGCTGAGCGCGTGCACGCCCAACCAACCTCCGGCGTCGACACCGGGTACCACGCCGGCAGTCTGGACCGGGTCGCCCTCGCCCTCGGGAATCTCGGGCACCGAGGGTAAAGAGCCCGCGCGGCAGAGCATAACCACCCATCTGAAGGCGCCCGACGGCACTGCGGTCGCGACCGCGAAGTTCGACTTCAACAACGGCTATGCCACCATCACGATCGCGACGACCGGCGTTGGTCACCTCGCGCCCGGTTTCCACGGAGTACACGTCCACAAGGTGGGCAAGTGTGAGCCCAATTCGGTCGCCCCAACCGGTGGCGCGCCCGGCGACTTTTTGTCCGCCGGTGGGCACTTCCAAGCGCCGGGGCACTCCGCCGAGCCCGCCAGCGGTAACCTGACCTCGCTGGAAGTCCGCAAAGACGGCGTCGGGATGCTGGTGACCACCACGGACGCTTTCACCATGGACGACCTGCTCACCGGCGAGAAGACCGCAATCATCATCCACGCCGGTGCCGACAACTTCGCCAACATCCCGAGGGATCGCTACACCCAGACCAACGGAACACCGGGTCCCGACGAGACGACGATGAGCACCGGTGACGCCGGCAAGCGGGTGGCGTGCGGTGTCGTCGGTGCCGGCTAACAGGGCCAGTGCCCGTATCGATTTCGCCCCCTCGCCACGGCCAACCATTGGTGTGGAGTGGGAATTCGCGCTCGTCGACGCGCAGACCCGCGACCTGAGCAACGAAGCCACCGCGGTCATTGCCGAGATCGGCGAAAACCCGCGTGTACACAAAGAATTGCTGCGCAACACCGTCGAAATCGTCACCGGTATCTGCGAATGCGTCCCGGAGGCGATCGAGGATCTGCGCGATACGTTGGGCTCCGCCCGCCGGATCGTCCGGGGCCGCGGCATGGAGTTGTTGTCCGCCGGCGCGCACCCGTTTGCGCGGTGGTCCGCCCAGAAACTCACCGACGCGCCGCGCTACGCCGAACTGATCAAGCGCACCCAGTGGTGGGGTCGCCAGATGCTGATCTGGGGGGTGCATGTGCACGTCGGGATCTCGTCGGCGAACAAAGTGATGCCGATCATGACGGCACTGCTCAACTTCTACCCGCACCTGTTGGCACTGTCGGCGTCCTCACCGTGGTGGGGCGGCGAAGACACCGGGTACGCCAGCAACAGGGCGATGATGTTTCAGCAGCTCCCCACCGCCGGGTTGCCGTTTCACTTTCAGGCCTGGGCGGAGTTCGAAGGCTTCGTCTACGACCAGAAGAAGACCGGCATCATCGACCATATGGACGAAATCCGTTGGGACATAAGGCCATCACCGCATCTGGGCACCCTGGAGGTGCGGATCTGCGACGGCGTGTCCAACCTGCATGAGCTCGGTGCGCTGGTCGCGCTGATACATTGCCTGATCGTCGATTTGGACCGCAGGCTGGACGCCGGCGAGACGCTGCCGACCATGCCGCCCTGGCATGTCCAGGAGAACAAGTGGCGCGCCGCCCGCTACGGCCTGGACGCGGTGATCATCTTGGACGCCGACAGTAGTGAGCGACTGGTTACCGACCACCTCGTCGATGTGCTGACCCGGCTGGAGCCGGTCGCGAAGTCGCTGAATTGTGTTGATGAGCTGCGCGCAGTGGCCGACATACCGCGGGACGGTGCCTCATACCAGCGGCAGCGACGGGTGGCCGAAGAACATGACGGCGACCTGCGCGCGGTCGTCGACGCCCTGGTGGCCGAGCTGGACATCTAATGGTCGACCCGGAACCTATTGAGCTGGCGATGTTCCCGCTGGAGGCGGCGCTGCTGCCCAACGAAGATCTGCCCTTGCGGATCTTCGAGCCCCGCTACAGCGCGCTGGTGCGGCGCTGCATCGACAGTGACGAACCGTTCGGTGTTGTGCTGATCTCTCAGGGTCGCGAGGTGGGCGGTGGTGATTCGCGTTGTGATGTCGGCATCCTGTCCAGGATCACCGAATGCGCGGATCTCGGCGCGGGCCGATACGTGCTGCGCTGCCGGACTGGGGAGCGGATTCGCGTGTCGCAGTGGCTGCCCGACGACCCCTACCCGCGCGCGACCGTAACGCTGTGGCCCGACGAGCCGGGGGATCCGGTGACCCAAGCCCAGCTCCTCGACGTCGAAGACCGGGTGATGGCCCTGTTCGAGCGGATCGCCGAAGCTCGCGGCGCTGCGCTGCCGGACCGCGACATGCTACTGGGCTACGGTGAAGGCCGCGATCCCGGGCGACGTCTGTTCGCCTTGGCGTCTCGTATCCCGATCGGCACGGCGGACCGCTACACCGTGCTGTCGGCGCCGTCGGCCGCCGATCGACTGGCCGTGCTCAGCGAGGCCGTGGATGCGGTTGCCGAGATCGTGGAGTTCCAGCTGTCCGAATAGCCGGCCTCGTTGGGAGCGAGGTTGCAGCTTCGTGCTCGGCCAGCGACTTCAACGTGAGTAACTGCTTTCGCGTCATCACCAGGTCACCCAACGCCAGAACACGAGCGATCAACCGTGGCCCCCCGAACAGCACGCGTGCGTGCAGCCGTGAGCCGGCACCCTCGGGCTGGACCGTGTATGTCACCGCTACGCCTTTGGCGCACAAAGTGATCTGCTCACCGTTGGTGAATGACTGCAGCGCGAACAGCCTCATGAATCGCTGCCCGAGTTCGAGGTGAACCAGTTCGGGATTGCGTCTTCGGGGACTGCGGCGGCCGAGGTTGTCGAGGATGTCGTAGCTGTAGGGAGCTACGCGTAGCTGGCATAACCAGGAGAACACGATGGGTGGTGGCGCTTGGATACTGATAGCGCGGTCCGCCGGGACGCCAGCGCTCGGACAGAGAGTGTCGCAGGGCAGGGATGCCGTTCGTTCTGACCGCCTCACTCCCCAGGTCAGGCCCGGGGTCACGGGACAGCCGCTCTGCGTGGATGTGTTGCTGCCGCAATACGTTTGAGCATCCATCGCACCGCCACACGGTGTGCGCCGGTGCCAACGACGAGCACGCGATAGATCTTGCCGTGGATGCCGGGAAAGTCCGCCCAGGTCAGTGCCCGCAGTCGGGTGCGTGCCTCGTCGCCTTGTTGTATGTCCAACTCGAACACCCACCGGTAGACCGCGAACGGGTGGCGGCCTTTCAGCGCGAACCGCTCCGGTACCCGCGCTTCATCAAGCACGAAACCCACCGGCACGGTCGAGGGATTCTGCGGGTCCCGGCACATCACACGCAGCAGCGCCGACCACGTTTCTTCGCGATTCGCGCCAACGGTTATGGCATGCTCATCGATATAGGGCAATCGTTCCATATAGAAGGAATGTACTAGATCGTGGCGCCACCGCGGAAGCACGAAACCGATGTGATCCTCGACGCGGCTCGGGCGCTGGTGCTCGCGGGCGGACCCCGCGCGACGAGCGTTGCGGCGATCGCTAAATCCAGCGGTGCGCCCCCGGGCACGCTGTATCACCGCTTCGGCAACCGCGACGGCATCTTGACGGCAGCTTGGCTGCGCGCGCTCGAACGCTTTCAGGCGCGGGCGATGGCTGCCGAGGCCGATGCGCCGATGGAAACGGCCGTCGCCATGGCCGTGACTGGCATCAGTTTTGCGCGGGAACTCCCGGAGGACGCCCGGCTGTTGTTGACGATCCGGCCGGGTGACCTGCTCGATAGCGAGCCCGATACGGCATTTCAGGAGACTCTTGCCGCGATGAACGCGCCGCTGAACGAGCGGATCAACACCTTGGCTCGACAACTGTATGGGCGCCGCGATTCACGATGCGTCGATGCTGTCGTCCGGGCGGTCGCCGACCTGCCCTACGCCGTCGTTCGCCGCCATGCTCACGACGAGCCGATGCCGCCCTGGCTTGAGGCCGATGTCGCGGCGTCGGCTCGGGCGGTGCTACGGAGCTTTGGCGAACGCACGTAAGGACTCCAGCTGCATGAGATCCAGCGAGGCGCGCACGGTTTTGCGGGCTGCTGCGAGGTCGGCGGCGGTCACGTCGGTGGCATCGATGGAACGCCGCATCGCGGTGAGCGCGGCCTCCCGCAGCAATGCCACACAGTCGGCGGCGCTGTAACCGTCGAGTCCGGCGGCCACGTCGTCGAGGTCGACATCGGCGCTCAGCGGTATCGATTTCCCGGCGGTGCGCAGGATTTCGCAGCGGGCGGCGGCATCGGGCGGTTCGACGAACACCAGCCGCTCCAGCCGGCCCGGGCGCAGCAACGCCGGGTCGATCAGATCCGGTCGGTTGGTGGCGCCCAGTACCACAACGTCGCGCAGCGGGTCGATGCCGTCGAGCTCGGTCAGCAGCGCGGCCACCACGCGATCGGTCACGCCGGAGTCGAAGCTCTGTCCGCGCCGCGGTGCCAGCGCGTCCACCTCATCGAGGAAGATCAAAGACGGGGCGGAGTCGCGGGCCCGTCGGAACAACTCGCGGACCGCCTTCTCCGAGCTGCCCACCCACTTGTCCATCAGCTCGGAGCCTTTGACGGCGTGCACGCTCAGCTGCCCGGTGCTGGCCAGTGCGCGGACCACGAAGGTCTTGCCGCAGCCGGGCGGGCCGTACAGCAGCACCCCGCGCGGCGGCTCGACACCCAGCCGGGCGAAGGTGTCGGGATGTTGCAACGGCCACAGCACCGCTTCGGTCAGTGCCTGTTTGGCCTCGGCCATGTCACCGACATCGTCGAGCGTGACGCTGCCGACGGTCAGCTCCTCGCTGGCCGAGCGGGACAGCGGCCGAATGACGGTCAGCGCGCCGACGAGATCGTCCTGGTTCAGCGTCGGTGGTTGGCCGTCGACGCTGGCCCGAGACGCTGCCCGCAGCGCTGCTTCGCGCACCAGTGCAGCCAGGTCGGCAGCGACGAAACTCGGTGTGCGGCCGGCGATCTCGCCGAGATTGAGGTCGCCGGTGGGCACCGGCTTGAGCGACGCCTCCAGGAGCGCCTTGCGGGTGGCGGCGTCGGGCAGCGGCAGACCCAGTTCCCGGTCGCACAGGTCGGGGGCGCGCAGCCGGGCATCGAGCTGGTCGGGTCGCGCGGAGGTGGCGATCAATGCGACGCCCTCGGTGGCCACGGCGCTACGCAGCTCGCCCAGGATCAGGGCAGCCACCGGCTCGGCGGTGGCCGGCAGCAGGGCGTCGACATCGGTGATCAGCAGCACGCCGCCACCGTCGCGGATCTTCTTCACTGCCGAGGCGACGGTTTTGAGCCGGTCTTCGGCGGCCAGTGCGCCGACCTCCGGGCCGTCCAGTTCTACTAGCCTGCGGCCGTCGCACACAGCGCGCACCAGCGTCACCTTGCCCACGCCGGCCGGACCCGACACCAGCACGCCGAGGTTGGTGGCGGCGCCCAACGTCTTTAGCAGGTGTGGCTCGTCGAGTGCGAGCTTGAGCCATTCGGTGAGCTTGGCGGCCTGCGGCTGCGAGCCCTTGAGTTCCTCGACCTGGATCTCCGGGGTCCCGGTTTTTAGCTGTTCATGCGAGGACGTCCCGGCGCTGACCGGGACGCCGGTGCCCCAGGTGACCAATGAGTTGGGCTGCACGCTGACCGGTCCTTCGGGGTCGACGCCGGTGACGGTCAGCAGCTCGGAGGTCCAGGTGATCCCGACCGCGGCCGCCAGCGCACGGCTGGCGGCCGACGTAGATGTGCCAGGGCCCAGGTCGCGGGGCAGCAGTGACACGGCGTCGCCGATGGTCATCACCTTGCCGAGCAAGGCTTCTCGCAGGGTGACCGGCGTGATCGACTGGGTGGCCAGCGACGAGCCGGACAGCGTCACCGACCGCGCGCCGTAGACGGTGACGGCGCTGACGATCACCGCGGTGCCCTCGCGCAGGCCGGCGTTGGACAGCGTCACGTCATCGAGCAGCACGATGCCGACCGGGGTGTCCGGGCCGGCCAGGCCGGCCACCGCCGCCGTGGTCCGCGACCCGGTCAGCGACACCGCGTCCCATTCCCGGATACCAAGGGCGGCAACGGCGTTCGGATGTAATCGGATGACGCCGCGGCGGGAGTCGGCGGCGGAGGTGTTCAGCCGGGCAGTGAGGGTGAGTTGACGGGAGGCGGGGTAATTCATGTCATACGCCCGCCCGGTTTACGCAGCCCCAGTCGCGCCATCGACCGGCGGTGCGGGTGCGCCCGGCGGATCGCGCGCCGCGCGGCGCGTCGTTGCTTGGGTCTGTCGCCCCACACCTCGGGGTGCGCGGCAAGCCAACGCTGGCTGCGCACCCCGAACGGGATGTGGAGCAGGTATGCGACGATGATCACCCAGATCAACATGTAGGGGGCCAGGAATGCGGCCGCCGCGAAGATCGCCAGCAGCGCCAGCAGCGCGGCCGCCCATTTCGGCGGCACCGACACGGCGTGCATCTTCTTCATCGGGATCTTGCTGACCATGAGCATCGAGGTCCCCGTCACCCAGATGCAGAGGAACACCGTCGAGGTCCACCAGCCCACACCGAACTGCAGTTTGAGCGCGATGAGACCGATCATCGAGACCGCGCCCGCCGGCGCGGGCATCCCGACGAAGAATTCACGCGCGTAGGCGGGCTGGGTTCCGTCGTCGAGCAGCGCGTTGAACCTCGCCAGCCGCAACACGACGCACACTGCATACAGCAGCACCACGACCCAACCCGCCGGTGACGTCGGCAACATCGTCACGTAGAGCACCACCGCGGGTGCCACCCCGAAGTTCACCGCGTCGGCCAGCGAGTCGATTTCCGCGCCGATCCGCGACTCGGCGTCCAGGATGCGGGCCACCCGCCCGTCCAGTCCGTCCAGGATGGCGGCCGCGGCGATCAGTGCCATCGCGGCCTTGGGCTGGTGCTCGAGGGCGAACTTGATCGAGGTCAGCCCCGCGCAGACGGACAGCACGGTCATCGAGCTGGGCAGGATCTGCAGGTTGACCGCGCGCCTGGCCCGGGGCTTGCTGATCATGGCAGTTCGGCCAGCAGGGTCTCGCCGGCGATCGCGCGCTGGCCGACTTTCACGACCAATTCCGTGCCCGGTGGCAGATAGGTGTCTAGCCGGGAGCCGAACCGGATCAGGCCGTAGGTCTCGCCGATCAACAGCTTGTCCCCGACGTGTGCGTCGCAGACGATGCGCCGCGCCAGCATCCCCGCGATCTGCACGACGACGACCTCGGCCCCGCTGGCCGTCCGGATCCGCAGACTGGTGCGTTCGTTCTCAGTGCTGGCCGAAGCCAGATCGGCCGACCCGAAGCGGCCCGGCCGGTGTTGCACGGCGATCACTTCGCCGCTCACCGGTGCGCGCTGCACATGGGCGTCCAAGAGAGACAGAAAGATGCTGACCCGCGGCAGCGGCGCGTCGCCCATGCCCAGTTCGGCGGGCGGGGCCGCGGAGTCGATCACGCAGATCAGGCCGTCGGCGGGTGCGACGACGGCACCGGGCCGAGTGGGTGGCACCCGCGGGGGGTGACGGAAGAACGCCGCGCAGGCACCCGCCGCCAGCAGACCCGCCCGGCGCAGCCGCCGGTGGTTGCGTCCGATAGCGGCCACGGCCAGCCCGGCGGAGATGAACGGTAGCCCCGCAGGGTGAACCGGCGGGACGGTGGAGCGCACCAACTCCAGTACATGCCGTAGGTCGAAAGTCGGATCCTCGAAGGAGGGGCCTTCCTGAGAAGAAGGGCTGCGGGGGCGTCTTGCCACGCGGCCATCTTACGGAGCTGTGGCGACCGGCGTGCCACTGTCGATCCGAGTCAATCCGGCTGGTTAGGTCAGGTCCCAGACCTGCAGCTGAGTTCCGGCGGACACTTCCACGACGTCTTCTGGGATGTCCAGCAGCCCGTTCGCCGACGCCAGCCACCGCAGATGATGTGACGCCGGTGGGCCCCAACTGATGACGCTGGCGACCCCGCCTTCAACGGTATCGAGTATCGCGCGACGGAACTGGCGTTTGCCGCGGGGTGAGGTCAGCGATTCGGCGAGAACGGCAGGCCGGTGCGGCCGCTCCGGATTCGGTAGGCCCATGGCCTTCCGCAGCGCGGGACGGATGAACACCTCGAAGGACACCAGCGCGCTGACCGGGTTGCCGGGCAGGGTGACAATCGTCGCGCCGGCCACACGTCCGATGCCCTGCGGCATTCCCGGCTGCATTGCCACCTTGACGAATTCCACTCCTTGGTCGCCCTCCCGGCCGAAGGCGTCTTTGACGACCTCGTAGGCGCCGGCGCTGACTCCACCGCTGGTGATGATCAGGTCGGCATCGGCGACGTATCGATCGAGGATCGAGCTGAACTGCGCGACGTCGTCCTTGGCGGTCACGACGGCGATCACATCTGCGCTGGCGTCGCGGACGGCCCCGGCCAGCATGACCGAGTTGGACTCATAGATCTGCCCCGGCCGTAGCGGGATGCCCGGCGACACCAGCTCCGACCCGGTCGATATCACCAGCACCCGTTGGCGCGGGATCACCGTCAGCCGGGCGATTCCCAGCGCCGCGGCCAGGCCGAGCACAGCCGGTGTCACGACCTGCCCCCGGCGCAGGACGGTGGTGCCGGGGGCGACGTCCTCGCCCGCTCGCCGGATGTGCTTGCCGGCCGGGCTAGGCTGCCGGATCGCCACCGATTCCACACCGGCGTCGGTGTCTTCGACCGGCACGATGGCCGTCGCGCCGGCCGGTACCGGTGCGCCGGTCATGATCCGGTGGGCGGTTCCGGGTTGCAACGTCAATTCGTCGGTGCGCCCGGCGGGAATGTCTTCGGCAACCGCCAACACCACCGGGTGCGCGGGTGTCGCGCCCAACGTGTCCTCGGCACGCACCGCGTATCCATCCATCGCGGAGTTGTCGAAAACCGGCAGCGCCAGCTGCGCGACCACGTCGTCGGCGAGGACCAGCCCTTGGGCCTCTGCCAGGGCGACCGGGACCGCCGGGCGGGCACCGATCATGTCCGTTACGACACGCTGATGTTCTTCGACCGACCGCACTCGGCCATTATCGGCTCCTCAGACCGGGAAGCTGACGCCGGTGAGTTCTTCGGAGACGGCCCAGAGCCGACGTTGCAGTTCCCCGTCGTGGGACTCCGCGCTGGATTTGACGAGCTTCGGGTGTCCGCGCTGCTCCGCGAAACCGTCGGGGCCGTAGTACTGCCCGCCCTGGACGGCCGGATCGGTCGCGGCCCGCAGCGTCGGCAGGGCGCCCATCTCGGGGCTCTGAAAGAGCACCGGCCCGAGCACGGCCCTTACCGGCTTGAAAATCGGCGGCAGGTTGCGGGCCAGCTCGGTGTTGGCGCCGCCGGGGTGCGCGGCGACTGCGATGGTCTTTGCATCAGACCGGGCCGCCAGCCGACGTTGCAGCTCGTAGGTGAACAGCAAGTTGGCCAGCTTGGATTGCCCGTAGGCGGCGACCCGGTCATATCGGTGTTCCCACTGCAGGTCGTCGAAGTGGATCGAGGCCCGGAGCCGGTGGCCGAGGCTGCTAACGGTCACCACCCGCGAACCGCGCACTCCCAGCAGGTGGTCGAGCACCAGCCCGGTCAGCGCGAAATGGCCGAGATGGTTGATGCCGAACTGCATCTCGAAGCCGTCCTTGGTGACCTGCCTGGGCGTCCACATCACCCCCGCGTTATTGATCAGCAAGTCGATGCGGGGGTAGGCCGCCCGCAGCGCGTCGGCGGCCGAGCGCACCGACTCGAGCGAGCTGAGGTCGAGTTCCTGGAGTGTGACGTCGGCGCGCGGCCTGGCGGCGACAATGCGCGCCAGGGCGGCGTTGCCCTTCTCGAGGTTGCGTACCGCGAGCACGACGTGCGCACCGCGGTAGGCCATTACGGCGGCCGTGTGGTAGCCGATGCCGGTGTTGGCGCCAGTAACGATAACGACGCGACCGCCCTGATCCGGGATGTCGGCCTCCGACCATTTGTGGGCCGTTGCGTCGTTCGCGGTCATGGCCCAAAACATACTCACCGTTACTCATGAGGTCGGCCGGTGTTGGCTGTTGTCGGGGTAACGGTTGCCCGGCCCGGTAGTCGTGTTCTTGCCCGGTTGGGTGCGCGGGTTTTGGTTCCCCGGGTCCCTGGCCGGTGACGACTATCGGTGCTGTCGCCTGTTGGTTTTCGGGTGCGGCCTGGTCGGTAGCTCTCCCGCCACGATCCTCTGGTCGTGGCAATGTCACACCTTTGCGTCGCCGCGCCGGAAAAACCTTGGGGATGCCGGCCAAGCCCGGCTCCATTCGATAACTGAGATGCGGAGAGGACGTCGAGATTACTGCTTGCGCAGCTAGCGAGATCGCGCCACGGCTACTGGATCCAGTAGTTGTCGTGGCGGATGAACCACTCCCTGCGTTCGTCGTCGGTCATGTCGGCCAGCGCCGCGAAACCTTCGAAGTAGGCCTCGCGCGGCGCGCCCGGAGCGAAGAGCATCAGCATCGATGCCGGTTCGTCCGCCTCATTGCGGAAACCATGGATCGCGCCGGGCGGGACGTAGAGGAAGTCGCCTTGATGTCCGTCTGCCCACTGGTTGCCGTCGTAGAGCTTCATCGTTCCGGACAGCACGAAGAACGCCTCGGACATGGCGCGGTGAAAGTGCGGTCCGGGCCCACCACCGGCCGGGGCGATGTCGACCCGGTACAGGCCGTAGTCGCCGTCGGTGGCCTGTTGATTGGCCAGGTAGTGGTATTTGACTCCGGAGGCCTCGTAGTCCGGCGGCGAATCGGCTCGCTTGAGCCAGGCGCTGACCTCCGGCTGGTCCTCGGTGTAGCGGAGCGGTGGGTAGGGCGGCACGACGAGGGACATATTTCCAGTGTGGCTTTCCAGTGTGGCCCTCGTCTGCCGGTCAGCCGATGGGATACACAACCCCGGTGAGCTCCTCGGAGACCGCCCACAAGCGGCGCTGCAGGTCGACGTCGTGGGACCTGTTACTGGACGCCACGACCTTTGGGTAGCCCCGCAGTTGGGCGAAGCCGTCGGGTCCGAAGTACTGCCCGCCGAGGACGCCGGGGTCGGTGGCGGCCCGCAGCGTTGGCAGCGCGCCCATGGCCGCGTCCTGGAGCTCCAGCGGGTCGAACGCGACGCGGACCAGCGGAGGCACGTTGCGTGAGAGCTCCGACTTCGAGCTACCGGGATGGGCGGCGACGGCGATCGTGTTGTTGCCCACCATCCGCCGCTGCAGTTCATAGGTGAACAGCAAATTGGCGAGCTTGGACTGCCCGTACGCCCCCGTCCGGCTGTAGCTTCGCTCCGACTGCAGATCATCCAACTTGATTCCGCCACCGATGCGATGGCCGATGCTGCTGACCGTCACCACCCTGGAGCCGGCGATGGGCAGTAACCGATCCAGCAGCAAACCCGTGAACGCGAAGTGACCCAAGTGATTTGTGCCAAACTGCAGCTCGAAGCCGTCCTTGGTGGCGGACTTCGGCGTCATCATCACCCCGGCGTTGTTGATAAGCAGGTCGATGCGGTCATGATCTGAGCGCAGTTGCTCGGCCGCGGCGCGGATGGAGTCCAGCGACGTCAGGTCAAGCTCCTGCAGTGCCACGCTGGCACCTGGGCTGCGCCTGGTGATCCGTGCGGCGGCGTCTTTGCCCTTGTCCAGATTGCGCACCGCGAGCACGACGTGTGCGCCCTTGGCGGCGAGCGCTGCGGCCGTTTCGAAACCGATCCCGGTGTTGGCGCCGGTGACTACCGCGATGCGGCCGGACTGGTCGGGAATGTCGGCGGTGGTCCACTTGGCCATGAGAAGCTCCTCACTAGAATGGGTAAGCGGGGCGAGCGCTCCGGTTGATCCTCACTATACGGAACGGGCGCCCCGCTTTGTCAATCGTCAGGTGGTGTGAAGTGGCACAACCCGCCCGCCCGTTGCGTGCCGATGCGGCACGCAACCGTGAGCGCGTGCTGGAAGTTGCCTACGAAACCTTTGCAGCCGAAGGCTTGTCGGTGCCGATCGACGAGATCGCCCGGCGCGCCGGAGTCGGGGCCGGCACCGTCTACCGGCATTTCCCGACGAAGGAGGCGCTGTTTGCGGCGGTCATCCAAAACCGGATGCACCGCCTCGTCGACGACGGGTACGCACTGCTGAAGTCCGACGGGCCCGGTGAAGCGATCTTCACCTATTTGCGCTCGATCGTGTTGCAGTGGGGCGCGACGGACCGCGGCCTGGTCGACGCGCTGGCCGGATTCGGCATCGACATTGCATGCGCCGCTCCTGACGCCGAGGACGCATTCTTGGTCGTGCTCGGCGAGCTACTTCGCGCCGCGCAGCAAGCGGGCACCGCCCGGCAAGACGTCGGCGTGCGCGAAGTGAAGGCGATCCTGGTCGGATGCCAGGCGATGGAGTTGTACAACTCGGCGTTGGCGGAGCGGGTGACCGACATCGTCATCGATGGTTTGCGCGCGGCACGGTAACGGGCTGCGCGGGCCGCATCGTCGCCGGGCGACCTTGCACTCGGCATAGGCGAGTGCTAAGAATGACGTTGGCACTCGCGACCGGTGAGTGCTAGGTCGGGACGGTGAGGCCCAGTCATCACGGCTTGGTCGTCCGTCGCGGGCACCGCACCCGGCCAGCGTAAGCAGTAAGCAATGGGGTGGCCCACCCGTGGTCACCCGGTGTCGTCCCCAATCCGGAGGAATCACTTCGCAATGGCCAAGATAATTGCGTACGACGAAGAGGCCCGTCGTGGCCTCGAGCGGGGGCTGAACGCTCTCGCCGACGCGGTACGGGTGACGTTGGGTCCCAAGGGCCGCAACGTTGTCCTGGAGAAGAAGTGGGGTGCCCCCACGATCACCAACGATGGTGTGTCCATCGCCAAGGAGATCGAGCTGGAGGACCCGTACGAGAAGATCGGCGCTGAGCTGGTCAAGGAAGTCGCCAAGAAGACCGACGATGTCGCCGGTGACGGCACGACGACGGCCACGGTGCTGGCTCAGGCGCTGGTCCGTGAGGGCCTGCGCAACGTCGCGGCCGGCGCCAACCCGCTGGGTCTCAAGCGCGGCATCGAGAAGGCGGTCGAGAAGATCACCGAGACCCTGCTCAAGTCGGCCAAGGAGGTCGAGACCAAGGAGCAGATCGCTGCGACCGCGGCCATCTCGGCTGGCGACCAGTCGATCGGCGATCTGATCGCCGAGGCGATGGACAAGGTCGGTAACGAGGGCGTCATCACCGTCGAGGAGTCCAACACCTTCGGCCTGCAGCTCGAGCTCACCGAGGGCATGCGGTTCGACAAGGGCTACATCTCGGGCTACTTCGTCACCGACGCCGAGCGGCAGGAGGCGGTCCTGGAGGACCCCTACATCCTGCTGGCCAGCTCCAAGGTGTCGACCGTCAAGGACCTGTTGCCGCTGTTGGAGAAGGTCATCCAGGCCGGCAAGCCGCTGCTGATCATCGCCGAGGACGTCGAGGGCGAGGCGCTGTCCACCCTGGTCGTCAACAAGATCCGCGGCACCTTCAAGTCGGTGGCGGTCAAGGCCCCCGGCTTCGGTGACCGCCGCAAGGCGATGCTGCAGGACATGGCGATCCTCACCGGCGGTCAGGTGATCAGCGAAGAGGTCGGGCTCACGCTGGAGAACGCCGACCTGAGCCTGCTCGGTAAGGCCCGCAAGGTTGTCGTCACCAAGGATGAGACCACGATCGTCGAGGGCGCCGGTGACACCGATGCCATCGCCGGGCGGGTGGCTCAGATCCGCCAGGAGATCGAGAACAGCGACTCCGACTACGACCGTGAGAAGCTGCAGGAGCGGCTGGCCAAGCTGGCCGGTGGTGTTGCAGTGTTCAAGGCCGGTGCCGCCACCGAGGTGGAGCTCAAGGAGCGCAAGCACCGCATCGAGGATGCGGTTCGCAACGCCAAAGCGGCCGTTGAGGAGGGCATCGTCGCCGGTGGTGGCGTGGCCCTGCTGCACTCGGCCCCGGCCCTGGACGAGCTGAAGCTCTCCGGTGACGAGGCGACCGGTGCCAACATCGTCAAGGTTGCGCTGGAGGCTCCGCTGAAGCAGATCGCCTTCAACTCCGGGCTGGAGCCCGGCGTTGTCGCCGAGAAGGTCCGCAACTCGCCCGCCGGTACCGGCCTAAACGCGCAGACAGGGGTATACGAGGACCTACTGAAGGCCGGCGTTGCCGACCCGGTCAAGGTCACCCGGTCCGCGCTGCAGAACGCGGCGTCCATCGCGGGTCTGTTCCTGACGACCGAGGCCGTCGTCGCCGACAAGCCGGAGAAGGAGAAGGCTGCGGTTCCAGGCGCCGGCGACATGGGAGGTATGGACTTCTAAGCTCGGCGACGATCCAGGCCGTGCTGGGGGCACCTCCTGCTTGCGGGGGGACGGCCCCCAGCCGCGCAGCGGCGAGGGGGCGAGCTGGACAATCGGCTCAAGTCAAAGTACGAAAAAGTCCCAAAGTACGAAAAAAGCCCGGTCCCCTTGGGGCCGGGCTTTTTTCGTAAGCACACTAAGGCTCCGAGAACACCACGCAGTCGTGTAGGCAACCTTTGGCCGCGTTGGGGGAGCCGGGGTCGGCGTCGCGGTGCAGCAGCGCGCGGGTGGGCACGACACCGAATCGGGCGGTCGCCTCGCTGGTTTCAAGGTCGGAGTCGATGTCGGAGTCGGTAGCCTCGGCGCGGCCGTCGACGATCAGCGAGTAGCCGCCCGGCTCGGATGGGGGCCACAGCAGCGTGACGTCCCTACGGTAGGCGAGGTTTTTGCGCGTGTGCCCGCCGATGAGCCCTACGTCGAGGATTGCCCCGGGCCCTTCGGGGCCCTCCGGCAGATCGCGCAACTCCGGTTCGACCGTCACGGTGTGCACGCGATAGCCGTCATCGACGGTGATCAGGTACGCGAACGGGTAGTCGGTGAGGGCGGCGGCGAGCCGCTTGAGGTCGACCTTCTTCTTCGTGCGCATGGTTTCGAGGATAGGCGCCGGCCGAGACAGCGTGAGCGCAAGAGGAACGGTGCGGTGCTAGCCCGGCAATCCCGGCTCTTCAGTACCCGAGCCGGGGCCGGCGGTGCTGCCGTCGCCCTTGGTGAAGAAGGCCGAGCTGGAGATGCCCGGGTCAGGGGTGGCTGGGTTCCGGAAACCCGAATCGTTACCGCCTGAGGCGAAGACGCCCGAGGGGCCGGTTGTTGTGGTTCGCAGGGCCGGTGGTGTAGGGGTGGGGCCACTCACCGCGCTCACGACGCCCCCATTCGCGCTGTTTGATTCGAGGCTGGCGGCAATGATGCCCGGGTCGGCCGGGTTGGCGAAGGCGGCGTTAGCCAGTGCCGGGTTGAGCAGGCCCGGGTTTGTGACGCCAGGGTTGAAGCCCGTAGCTGCGGTGGCCGAGTTGAGGAGGCCCGAGCTGAGGTTGGCTGCGCTTAAGCCGCCCGTGACGTACCGGCCGGAGTTGAGCATGCCCGCTTCTGCGCTGCTTCCCTGGGTCGCCAAGCCGGTGTTGGCGGTGGCGGCGCTGAAAGAGCCGATGTTTCCGGTACCGATGTTGCCGCTACCCAAGTTGAAGCCGAAGAAGCCGAATTCGTTATTGCCGGTCAGCCCTATCCCGAAGTCGTTGTTGCCAGTATTGCCGAAGCCGGTATTTCCGCTGCCGACGTTGCCGAAGCCGATGTTGCTACCGGTGTTTCCGGCGCCGACATTTTGGCTGCCGGTGTTTCCGGCGCCGACGTTCGAGCTGCTTTGCGTGGTCGCAAGGGGTCCAAAAGTAATCTGGCCTTTGTTGAAGTGAAAACCGAGGCCCTGCAGGACCTGCTGCCAGGGCGCCAGTTGTTCAGCGGCCGCAGTCGCACCGGCGTGGTAGCCGAACATCGCCGCCACGTCCGATGCCCACATCTGCTCGTATGCGGCCTCGATGTCCGCGATCGCCGGAGCGTTTTGACCCAACCAGTTCGTGGCCGCCAATACCTGCGCCAGGCCACGGTTGGCCGCCACCACTGCGGGCTGCACCGTGGCCGCCAGTGCCGCCTCGAACGCGGCCGCGATGGCCGAGGCCTGGCTGGATGCCACCTCCGCCTGGGCCGCTGCCGCGCTGAGCCAGCTCACGTACTGGGACGCGACGGCCATCATCGCCGTCGCTGACGCACCCTGCCATGAACCGTTAACCAGATCCGACGTCACCGAAAAAAACGACGATGCCGACGACGCCAAATCTTCGGCCAGCTCGTCCCACGCTGCCGCCGCAGCAAGCAGCGGCGCCGCTCCTGGACCGGCGAAGATTAGCGCCGAGTTGATCTCGGGCGGCAGCCACGCGAAATGCGGCACTGACCAAACTTAGCCGGAACGGGCTGCCCTTCGTGGCGTTATGGCGCGGGTACAGGGGCCGGTTGTCGGCCGCGCACCAACTTGCCGGGACGGGCATCGGTGGGCACGCCGTTTTCGGCGATCACCTCGCCGGACACGATCGTTGCGACGTACCCGTCGGCGGTCTGGTCCAGGCGACGCCCGCCCGCGGGCAGGTCATAACGGATCAGCGGCTTGTGCAGCCGCAGTGCAGCGTGGTCGATGACGTTGAAATCGGCCTTGTATCCGACGGCGATGCGGCCGCGGTCGGCCAACCCGGCGACTCGGGCTGGCACTGAAGTCAATTCGCGGATGGCTTCGGGCACCGAGAACCGGCCCGATGCTCGGTCGCGTGCCCAATGCGCGAGGAAGAACGTCGAATAGCTGGCGTCGCAGATCATCCCGTAATGTGCGCCGCCGTCGCCGAGACCGAGCACCACGTCGTCGCGGTGCAGCAGCTCGCCGACGGTGTCCAGCGAATTGTTCTCCAGATTGCTGGTTGCGACCAACAGCATGGCGCGACCGTCGTCGTCGAGCAGCCGGTCGTAGGCCTCCTCCATCGGGCTCACACCACGAGCCCGCGCCCGAGCCGCGATGCTGGTCGAGGGGTCGGGCTCGTAGTCGGGCTCGTCGCCCAACGGGAAAATCCAGTCCCAGGCCTGAGCCGCGTACAGGATCGGATGACCAACGCCCGGCTTGTCGGCGAGGATGCGGGCGCGGACCCGGGGCTGTCGCATCTCGGCCACCCGCTCGGCCAGCGGCAGGTGCGCGATTTCCCGATAGCTGGGGTAGAGCACGAAGGGGTTGCCGGTGAGCTGCAGCCCGATGATCAGCCCGATCGGACGCGGCAACAGCTGCGCGGTGATATCGCCACCGGCAGCATTGGCCTTTTCGACCATGGTGATGGCATCCGGCCACGTCGGGTCACCGGAGTTGGCGACGACCAGTGTGAAGGTGACCGGCAGCCCGACCTCCTCGGCCACATCGAAAACCGTCTGCAGCACCGGCTGGTAGCCGCCGGCCGGAATGTCGGGCACGAATTGCAGCAGGCCGCCGCCGCCGTCGACGACGCCTTTGGCGATCTCTTCGATCTCTTGGCGGGCGGCGTCGTAGCTCGGGATCGGCAAACCGCTTTCGGTCTTGTGGATGGTCAACCGCGACGACGCGAAGCCCAGCGCCCCGATCTCGATGGCTTCCTTGGCCAGCGCCCGCATCTTCGCGAGGTCTTCGGCGGTGGCCGGCTCGCGGTCGGCGCCGCGCTGACCCATCACGTAGACCCGCAGCGGAGAATGCGGAAGATACGCGGCGACATCGATATCGCGCTTGCCCGCCTCCAGCGCGTCCATGTATTCGGGGAAGGTTTCCCAGGTCCACGGCAGGCCGTCGGTCATGACGACGCCGGGAATGTCCTCGACCCCGGCCATCACGTCGACGAGTACGTCGTGGTCTTCTTGGCGACACGGCGCGAAGCCGACACCGCAGTTACCCATCACCACCGTGGTGACCCCATGCGCCGACGACGGAGTCAGGCGCTCCGACCAGATGGACTGGCCGTCGTAGTGGGTGTGCAGGTCGACGAAACCGGGTGTGACCAGCAGCCCCATCGCGTCGATCTCCCGCTCGGCGGTATCGCCGTTCACCGGGCCCACCGCTTTTATGATGCCGTCGCGCACCGCAACGTCGCCGACATACGGTTCACCTCCTAACCCGTCGACGATGGTGCCATTGCGGATGATGAGGTCGTAGGTCATCTAACTAATCTACGACTGTGTCCGAGGGTCATGCCACGATCAAGCCCTACCGTAATGTCACATATATGGCCAGCACCGACGACGCCGCAGCCGCCCAGGAATTGCTCCGCGACGCGTTCATTCGGTTGATCGAACACGTCGACGACCTCACCGACGGATTGACCGACGAGGTGTCCAGCTACCGACCGACCCCGAACGCCAACAGCATTGCCTGGTTGATCTGGCACAGCGCGCGGGTTCAGGACATCCAGCTGGCCCAGGTGGCCGGGGTCGAGCAAGTGTGGACCCGCGACGGATGGGTAGACCGGTTCGGGCTGGACCTGCCGCGCAACGACACCGGCTACGGGCACCGTCCCGACGATGTGGCCAAGGTGCACGCGCCCGCCGAGCTGCTGTCCGGCTACTACCACGCGGTGCACAAGCTCACCCTCGAGTACATCGCCAGCGTGACCGCCGACGATCTGTCCCGCATCGTGGACACCAACTGGGACCCGCCGGTGACCGCCAGCGTGCGGCTGGTGAGCATCGTCGACGACTGCGCCCAGCACCTCGGGCAGGCCGCTTACGTGCGAGGGATCGCACAGTAGCTTTTACGAAGGAGTGAGGTTTTAACGCGGTGCGATTCGCGGCGACGGTGGTGTTGTGGCTGGCCACCACGGTTGCGCTGGCAGTGGCGATCCCCGCGGCGTGGACGCAGATGAATGTCATCGACACCGACGGCTACGCCGCAATGGCCCGGAAAGCGGCAGGTGATCCGGCTCTGCAGTCGGCCATGGCGGCTGAACTCACCACCCGGGCGATGGCGCTGATCGCTGCACACGGCGGGAGACGCTACCCAGTCGACGGCTCGCAGGTGCACGATGCCGCCGCCGCCTTCACGGCCGGGCGAGAGTTTCCGCCGTTGTTCGCCCTGGCCAACCGGGCGGCGCATGACTGGTTATTCACCGACCCGCGGTCCGGCCAGAACGGCGACCTATGGATGGTCGACGTGGGCCCGATGCTCAACGACAGCTCGTTTCAGCAGATCCTGAGCAGCTACGACGTGCAGGTGCCCGCGACGCTGACGGTTCCGCTGACGGTGTCGGTGCCTTCGATGTCCGAGCCATTGCGGCAGGGACAGCTGAGCCGGCTCGTCACCTGGGGCCCTTGGGTGACTATCGGCGCGATAGCCCTGAGCAGTTTCTGCGGTCTGCTGACTCTGCTCGCCGCGCGGCGCCGCGGCAAGGCGCTGACCAGCCTCGGCGTCTCGGCGCTTCTCGTCGGCGCGGGCGGCTGGGCGGGCATTGAGATCGGCGGCCGGAACATCAACGACGCGCTCAATCGCACCACCGGTGATATCCGCCGGATCGCCGACGTGATGGTCGGCCACGCCGAAGCCAGCCTGCGCCAATGGCTCAACCTGACGCTGGTCGCCGGCGCTGCGCTGGTGGTATTCGGCGTGCTCGTCGCGATAGTGGGCAGCCTTTGGAAGAAGCCGTAACCGGCCCGAAAGGTCAGCGCTGGTTAGCACCCCGACGCCGGACGCTGCCGCACCCGCCACGAACGCTGCCGTTGCGGCCGCGAAAATAACTGTACGCCAACTCAATTGGCGGACGTTGCGGACGGGCTGCTGCGCGCTTGCCGACGCCTTAGCCGAAAGTGAACGAAAACACTTGCAAGCCCGCGCTGACCTGCATGTCGAGCTGATCGTGCCGTGCGGCGTCATCGGCCACGATCTGATGCAGCGTCGGTGGCCCGCCGATTGGTGTCGTGGTAGTTTTCCCGTCCTGGATCACGGTGATGGTGCCGGTACCGCCGACGACGGCGTAGACATCTTTGGCGGTGTAGTTCAGTCGAATGGCGGCATCGTCGCTGCCGGCGGTGGCACCCTGGTCGTCCAGGGTCCAACGGCCGCGTAGGGCGAATTTGTCGTCGGCCAACGTCGCCGGGTAGCGGAACGTGGTTGTGCCCGCCTGGTATTCGCCGTCGCCGCTGTAGTTTCCGGTCTTGTCGACACCCAGGTAGGTCTCGGGTGTGAGCTTGGTCTTCGGAGTGGCATCGACCGAGTGCGTCGCTGCGGGTAGCCGGACATGCGGATTAGCATCGACAAGCAGTTGGCGGATCAGCTTCTCGGTCGTATCGTAGTTGCCTTCGCCGAACTTGGTGTGCCGGACGGTTCCGTTCGCATCGATCAGGTACTCGGCTGGCCAATACAGGTTCTGGTAGTTGTTCCAGGTCGCGTAGTCGTTGTCCAGCGCAATGGGATAGGTGATGTGCAACGCGGCGGCGCCGCCGGCCACATTGCCGGCGGCCCGTTCGAAGGCGTACTCCGGGGTGTGCACCCCGACAACCACGAATCCGTCGTCGTGATACCGGTTGTACCAATCGACCACGTGGCCAATGGCGCGTTGGCAGTTGATGCAGGAGTACGCCCAGAAGTCGATCAAGACCACCTTGCCACGCAAAGACGCCAGGTCGATCGGTGCGCCGCCCGGCGTGTTGAGCCAACCGGTGATGCCGGTGACGGCGGGCGCCGGCCCACACTGGTGTAGCTGTGCAGCGTCGTCGGTGCAGTCAGCCAGTTGGCCTTTGATTGTGCTGCCCGAGTTCAGCTTGTCCCGGATTTCGTTCGCCCCGGTCCATTTCTGCATTGCCGTCGTGTAGTCGGGGACGGCGCGCTGCAGCATCGCGGGCAGGTCGAAGACCAGCGCCACAGCCAGCACAATCATCGTGATTCCGCCGGCGATCTGGATCACGCGCTGCCGACGGCGGAATGCCGCGACGCGTTCGGCGACGCCACGCCCGGCCAGCGCGAAAACCAGCAACGGCACTGCGGTACCGATCGCGAACGTCGCGGTCAGGATGAGGGTCGCCAAGCCGATGGACGCGGTGCCGCCGGCGACCACGATGGCGGCCAGCACCGGTCCCGCGCACGGCACATACAGCGCGCCCAACGTCAGCCCAAGTCCGAAACCACTTCTGCCGCTGCCGATTTGACGCCGCGGGACGCGGGCGAAAGGCCGTTCGATCAGATGCTGCAGCGGCGGGAAAATCAATCCGAGACCGATAAGGGTCAGCGTCACCAGGGCGGCCCACCGGATCGCGTCCTGCGGCAGATGCAGCGCCGACAGCAGGGCCGAGCCGGCCAGGGTGACCACGCTGAAGCTGCAGACCAGACCCGCGATCACCAGATACGGCCGGGCCGCGGAGCTGCTTCCGCGGGTGCTTTCCAGGCCGGAAAAGAACACCACCGGAAGCACCGGCAAGATGCACGGCGAGATGCCGGTGATCAGGCCGCCGAGGAATCCGATCAGCGCGATTGTTCCCATAGCTGTTATACGGGGCGCGACATAGCCAAAGTTCTACTCGCTATAAGCGTAGGAGCGCTCCGACGGACGGGGTTCGACGGGCGCGGCCGGAATTCTGGCCGGCCGGGAACGCACTCGCATCGGCCACCAGAACCAGCGTCCCAGCAGCGCAGCGATGGACGGCGTCATGAACGCGCGCACGATCAGCGTGTCGAACAGCAGACCCAGACCGATGGTGGTGCCCACCTGCCCGATGACCCGCACGTCGCTGACCACCATGGACGCCATCGTGAACGCGAACACCAGGCCCGCGTTCGTCACCACTTTGCCGGTGCCGCCCATCGAACGGATGATGCCCGTATTCAAGCCGGCGCCTATTTCTTGTTTGAACCGGGAGACCAAGAGCAGGTTGTAGTCGGATCCCACGGCCAACAGGACGATGACGGACATCGCGAGCACCAGCCAGTGCAATTCGATACCGAGAATGTGCTGCCAGACCAGCACCGATAACCCAAAGGAAGCGCCCAGTGAAAGCGCTACCGTGCCCACGATTACCGCGGCAGCCACAAAGGCCCGGGTAATGATCAACATGATGATGAAAATGAGGCAGAGCGAGGAAATTCCCGCGATCATAAGATCCCATTTGGCACCTTCGGAGATGTCCTTGAAGACAGCCCCGGTTCCGGCCAGGTAGAACTTAGCGTCCTCCAATGGAGTCCCCTTTGTTGACTCCTCGGCCGCGGTCCGTATCGCGTCGATACTCGCGATCCCCTCGGCCGATGCAGGATCTCCGCGATGCAAAATGATGAAGCGAGCCGCGTGCCCGTCCGCTGACAGGAAGTTCTTCATGGCACGCTTAAAATCCGCGTTTTTGAAAACCTCGGGCGGCAGATAGAACGAATCGTCGTTCTTGGCGGCGTCGAAAGCATGACCCATCGCCGTCGCGTTGTCGCTCATCTCGTCCATCTGATCGAAGATCCCGGACATAGTGCTGTGCATGGTCAGCATCATGGTTCGCATGTTCACCATGGTTTCGATCATGGGTGGGAACTGGGCGATCATTTGCGGCATGAGCCGATCGAGCTCTTTGATGTCACCCACGAGCGTGTTCAGTTTCTCGTCGATCTGGTCCAGGCCGTCCAGTGCGTCGAAGATCGATCGTATCGACCAGCAGATCGGAATGTCGAAACAGTGCTTCTCCCAATAAAAATAGCTACGGATCGGCCGCCAGAAATCATCGAAGTCCGCGATGCGATCGCGTAGCTCATCGGTGATTTGCTGCATCTGTTCGGTGTCGCCGACCATGCGGTGTGTCGTGGCGACGAGCTGCGTCATCAAGTCATACATCCGCTGCATGGTGGCGATCGTCTTCGACATCTCGTCGGCCTGCTTGAGCATGTCCTTCATCCGGTCACGCTGGTATTTCATGTTCTGCAACTGACCGGCGTTTTGCATGCTGATCTGGAACGGTATCGAGGTGTGGTCCATCGTCGTTCCGTCGGGCCTGGTTATCGCCTGGACGCGGGAGATACCCGGAACACGGAAGATACCTTTGGCCAGCTTGTCCAAGACCAGAAAGTCTGCCGGATTGCGCAGATCGTGGTCCGATTCGATCATCAAAATCTCTGGCTTCATCCGGGCCTGGGAGAAATGGCGATCGGCGGCCGTAAAGCCCTCATTGGCAGGGATGAAAGCGGGCAGATACTCGCGGTCGTTGTAGTTGGCCTTATATCCGGGCAGGGCGATCAGGCCGACAAGGGCGATGGCGCACGTGACGGCGAGAATGGGCAGCGGCCAGCGAACCACCGCGGTACCGACCCGTCGCCAGCCACGAACACCGATCTTGCGCTTGGGGTCGAACAGGCCGAACCGGCTGCCGACGGTAAGAACCGCCGGCCCCAGCGTCAGCGCGACCACCACCGCGACCAGCATCCCCACCGCGCACGGGACGCCCAGGGTCTGGAAATACGGCATCCGCGCGAAGCTGAGGCAAAACGTCGCCCCGGCGATCGTCAAACCGGAGCCCAGGATGACGTGGGCGGTCCCCCGGTACATGGTGTAGAAGGCCGTTTCCCGGTCTTCGCCGGCCTGGCGGGCCTCTTGGTAGCGACCAATGATGAATATCCCGTAGTCCGTACCGGCCGCGATTGCCAGCGAAGTGAGCAGGCTGACCGCGAACGTGGAAAGCCCGATGAGTCCGCTGTGCCCGATCAGCGCGACCGCACCGCGCGCCGCAGTCAATTCGAAACCGACCGTGACCAGCAGCAGAATCACGGTGATGGGCGAACGGTAGACGAATAGCAACATAATCAAAATCACCGCGACCGACGTCGCGGTGATCCTGATCATGGATTTATCGCCACTGTGGTGTAGATCCGCAGCCAGCGCCGACACCCCGGTGACGTAGGTCTTGACCCCGGGCGGCGGAGGCACACCGTCCACGATTTTGCGGACGGCTTCGACGGATTCGTTGGCCAGCGGCTCGCCTTGATTACCGGCGAGATTCACCTGGACAGTGGCGGCCTTGCCGTCGTTGCTTTGCGCGCCTGCGGATGTGAGTGGATCACCCCAGAAGTCCTGGATGCTCAGCACATGCGTCTCGTCTTCGCGCAACTTGCGGATCAGGACGTCGTAGAACTTGTGGGCGTCGTCGCCGAGGGGCTGATTACCCTCCAGCACGATCATCGCCGAACTGTCGGTGTCTCCCTCGTTGAACGCGTGGCCGATACGTTTCATTGCCACGAACGACGGCGCGTCCGTAGGGCTCAGCGAGACTGATTGCTCTTGCCCGACCACTTCCAGCGACGGGACGAAGACAGCGAGGATGGCGGCAATTGCCAGCCAGAACAGGATGATCGGCACCGCGAAGGTGTGGATCATCCTTGCTATGAATGGCCGTTCGGTATGGGTGTCGCCGGTGAATCCGGTGAATTTGGTACTCACGCTGACTTCACCAGGCAGAAGGTGTAGGCGTTGACCTCGTTGGAAATTCTCTCGGCTTTGACCACATCATCCACCAGGATGCGGCACCCAATGCTATCGCTATCGCCTTGTGCCACAAGGTTTCCCATCACAGCAGCCTTGGTGGTGGTGATGTGTAGCGACCATGGCAACTGCGCTCCGTCGATGTGTTGCGGGTCAGCGTTGACGTCGAAATAGCTGATGTCCGCGACCGTTCCGGGCGGGCCGAAGACTTCGTAGGTAATCCGCTTGGGGTTGAACGGCTTGGGGTTTTGCAGGTTGCTGTCGGCATATGATTCGCGCTTTTCGGACCCGAAGTAGCCGTGGACTCGGTACACGATGAATCCACCGATTACCACCACCGCCAGGATGACCAGTGGAATCCAAGTTCGCGACAGCACCTTGAAAATTGGAATCCCCTTCACCGGCTGGCATTTCCGTCGGCGGACACCTCCGTCGCCCGCTCCAACATGGTCAATTACAGATCGCCGTGTCGGCCCGACCGCCCGCACGTCGATCCCGGTAGGAACCTCAGCTCCGACCACCCGAGCCGGTGGCGCTGTGGTGAGAACGCAACCAAGCCTTACCTAAGTAAACCATGGCCCAGTAATAGGCTGGGCCGGAACTGTCGACTCCTTCCCCTCGGGCTCCTGAAGTGTAACGCATATCACGTGCGTAACGGCAACTGCTCTCCCATCGCAAATCACACTATGTGCGTTATACAAATCACGCGATGTGCGTTATCCTCTGCCGGTGGCGCAATTAACCTTCCAGCGCGCCCGCACGGAGGAGAACAAGCGCCAACGTGCGGCGGCGCTCGTCGAAGCCGCGCGCTCGATCGCCCTGGAGACCGGTGTCGCGTCGGTGACGTTGACCGCCGTCGCCAGCCGCGCCGGGGTGCACTATTCGGCGGTGCGCCGCTACTTCACCTCGCACAAAGAAGTACTGCTGCATCTCGCGGCCGAAGGTTGGGTGCGGTGGTCGGCCACGGTATGCGAGAAGTTGGGTGAGCCAGGTCCGATGTCTGCGTCTCGGGTTGCCGAGACCCTAGCCGGCGGGCTAGCCGCCGACCCACTGTTCTGCGATCTGATCGCCAACCTCCACCTCCACCTCGAGCACGAGGTGAAGGTGGAAAGGGTCGTCGAGGTCCGAGAGACCACTACCGGTGCCGCGATGGCCCTTGCCCGCGCCATCGAACACGCGTTGCCGGCGCTTGGGCGCTCCGGCGCGCTCGACATCCTTCTTGCCGCCTACTCTTTGGCAGCCCCCCTATGGCACATCGCCCACCCGCCGGAGGGGCTGACCGACGCCTTCGCCGACGATCCGGGGGTCCCACCGGACTGGAACCTCGACTTCGCATCTGCACTTACCCGAATGGTGACCGCTACCTGTGTCGGCCTTATCGCAGAAGCGCAATGAGCGCAATGAGCGATCGCCGAACCACGATGGCGTCGTCAAGGATGAAAGGTCGGTGAACGAAATGGACGTACAGCACCGAAGGCGATGCGGTGATGCTCACCACAGCCATGCGCCAGGCACAGCCCTCAGACATGAGCGTAGCTAACCTATGAGCCCAGTACATTAGATCAGCTAATCTACGTAGACAGTTAAGGAGGATGGTCGACATGGCATGGACCGGGCCCCTGGCCGGGGAACCATGGGAACCATGGGCTGACAGGGCTTCTGCGGTCGCATCTCGGTGGCAATCCCGACAACGCCGCATCTGAGCGGACCCGCTGATGTACGGGACGATCTGATGCACGCCGGCTATTACAGGTAGCGACGGGAGGGGCGAGGGTTTCAATGTTTGGCGTTCTCAAACGTGTGTGGATGCCGTTGCTCATTATGGTGGTCGTCGCCGTCGGCGGGTTCGCGGTGTACCGGGTCCGTGGGTACTTCGGTGCTCACGGCAACGCTGGCGGCTCGTCCGTCCGGTTCGAGGACACCAAGCCGTTCAACCCCAAGGTCGTGATCTACGAGATTTTCAGTCCGGATGGCACCGTGGCGGACATCAACTACCTGGACCTCAACGCCGAGCCCCGGCGAGTGGACGCAGCAAGCCTGCCGTGGTCGCTCACGTTGTCGACGACCGACCCTGCGGTGAGTCCCAACATCGTGGCGCAGGGCCACAGCGACACCATCGGCTGCCGCATCACCGTCGATGGTGTCGTCAAGGATGAAAGGATCTCCAACGGCGTGAACGCTCAGACCTTCTGCTTGGTGAAATCCGCATGAGCACAACGACGACCGACAAACCGACCGATGTCCTCGCGGACACCTTGCATGCAGCCCGCCCGCGCCTGCCGCGGATGATCCACCGGCTGGCGATACCGATCATTCTCGCCTGGGTGGCGATCACCGTCATCCTGAATGTCGTCGTCCCCCAGTTGGACGTGGTTGGCCAGATGCGCACGGTCTCGATGAGCCCCAAAGATGCGCCGTCGATGATCGCGATGAAGCGCGTCGGCCAAGACTTCCACGAGTTCAAATCCGACAGCTCGGCCATGATCGTGTTGGAAGGTGAGCAACCGCTCGGCGACGCGGCGCACCACTTCTACAACCAGCTGGTCAAAAAGCTCAGGGCGGACACCAAACACGTCGAGAACGTCCAGGACTTCTGGAGCGACCCGCTGACCGCGGCGGGTTCGCAGAGTCCCGACGGCAAGGCCGCTTACGTTCAGGTATATCTCGCGGGCAATCAGGGCGAGAGTCTGGCCAACGAGTCCGTCGAGTCGGTCCAGAAGATCATCAAGGACACCCCACCACCGCCCGGGGTGAAGGTCTACGCGACCGGAGCGGCCCCGCTGCTGGCCGATCAGCACATTGCCGGCGACCGCAGCCTCAAGCTGATCACCGCGCTCACCTTCGTGGTGATCATCATCATGCTGTTGGGCGTCTACCGGTCGATCGTCACGGTGTTGCTAGTACTGGCGATGGTCTTCCTGGAGTTGGCGGCGGCCCGCGGCGTGGTGGCATTCCTCGGCTACTACAACATCATTGGGCTCTCGACGTTCGCGACCAATCTGCTGGTGATGCTGGCCATTGCCGCCTCGACGGACTACGCGATCTTTCTGTTGGGCCGCTATCAGGAAGCCCGCACCGTTGGCGAGGATCGCGAGTCCGCGTTCTACACGATGTATCGCGGGACGGGCCATGTGATCCTGGGCTCGGGCCTAACGATCGCCGGTGCGACCTTCTGCCTGCGCTTCACCCGGCTGCCGTACTTCCAGACTCTCGGTGTCCCGTTGGCGATCGGCATGCTGGTCGTGGTGTTTGCCGCGCTCACCCTGGGAGCCGCCGTCGTGGTCGTGGCCAGTCATTTCGGCCTGTTAGAGCCGAAGAGGGCGATGCGGATCCGCGGATGGCGAAAGATCGGTGCGGCGGTCGTGCGTTGGCCGGGTCCCATCCTGGCCGCGACGGTGGCGGTCGCGCTGGTCGGCCTGATCACCTTGCCCAGCTACCGAGCCGGCTACGACAATCGCAGTTACATGCCGGCCGACATCCCGGCGAATGTGGGATATGCGGCGGCGGACCGGCATTTCTCCCAGGCCCGGATGAACCCGGATTTACTGCTGATCGAAACCGATCACGACATGCGTAATCCGGCCGATTTTCTGGTCATCGACAAGGTGGCCAAGGGCGTCTTCCGGGTGTCCGGCATCGGGCGTGTGCAGGCCATCACCAGACCGCTGGGAACCCCGATCGATCACGCTTCGATCCCGTTCGCGATCAGCATGCAGGGCACCACCCAGATCCTGAACATGCAGTACATGCAGGACCGCATGAAAGACATGCTCATCATGGGTGACGAAATGCAGGTCACCATCGACACCATGGAGAAAATGCTCGTCCTGATGCGGCAGATGGCGCAGACCACGCACAGCATGGACACCAAGATGCACGGCATGCTCGCCGACATTCAGGAATTGAGAGATCACATCGCGGATTTCGACGATTTCTGGCGGCCGATCCGCAGCTACTTCTATTGGGAAAAGCACTGCTTTGACATTCCGATCTGCCAGTCGCTTCGGTCAATCTTCGACGCGCTCGACGGCGTCGACACGATGACCGATGACTTTCAGAATCTGATGCCGGACATGGATCGCCTGGATTCGCTGATGCCGCAGATGCTCACATTGCTGCCGCCGATGATCGCCACCATGAAGTCCATGAAGACGATGATGCTGACCATGCAACAAACCATGGGCGGTCTGCAGAATCAGATGCAAGCGATGATGGAGAACCAGTCGGCGATGGGCCACGCGTTCGACAAGGCCAAAAACGACGATTCCTTTTATCTGCCGCCGGAAGCCTTTGACAACCCCGATTTCAAGCGCGGTATGAAGATGTTCCTGTCGCCGGACGGTCATGCGGTCCGGATGATCATCTCGCACGAGGGCGACCCCGCGTCGGCGGAAGGTATCTCAAGCGTCGAGCCGGTTAAGCACGCTGTGCATGAGGCCATCAAGGGGACACCATTGGAGGGCTCCAAGGTCTACCTCGGTGGCACCGCGCCCATGTACGAGGACATGTCCACCGGGTCCATGTACGACTTGATCATCGCCGGAATAGCCTCGCTGTGCTTGATTTTCATCGTCATGCTGGTCATCACGCGAAGCGTGATCGCTGCCGCCGTCATCGTCGGCACCGTGCTGCTGTCACTGGGCAGCGCCTTCGGGCTGTCCGTGCTGATCTGGCAGCACATTGTCGGGCTCGATGTGCACTGGATGGTGTTGGCGATGTCGGTCATCATCTTGTTGGCCGTCGGTTCGGACTACAACCTGCTGCTGGTGGCGCGGTTCAAGGAGGAGATCCACGCCGGGCTGAAGACCGGCATAATCCGTGCGATGGGCGGCAGCGGCTCCGTCGTCACGTCGGCGGGCCTGGTGTTCGCGTTCACCATGATGTCCATGGTTGTCAGTGACCTGAGCGTCATCGGACAGGTCGGCACCACCATCGGTCTCGGTCTGCTGTTCGACACGTTGGTGGTCCGCTCCTTTATGACGCCGTCCATCGCCGCGCTGCTCGGACGCTGGTTCTGGTGGCCACAGAAGGTGCGCGCTCGGCCTGCGCGGCCTCGAGTGGCGCCGGTCGAATCCGTTAGCCGCGAGCTTGCGGGAGTGAATCCTGGTTAACGAGACCGATCCGCCGGGTTTTGGCGCGGATCCTCTTGGCTGGCGCTCATTTGCAAGATCGCCAAGATTGGGCAGGTCATCGAAAATGTCAAGTGAAATCCCGCTTCTGGCCAGCGCGAGCATGGAGGCCGTTTCGCCCACCACGCTATGCCACCGCCACGCCGGTCGCGGGGGTTCCCGGCGACGGAAGCTCAGACAAGTCCTGGATTCACTGATGCCGATCCGCTGATAGAGCCGGGTCAACGCTGCTGGCGCCGACCAATTGAGCCGCCCGAGCACATGCATGAACGCCGGTAGCAACACAATCCGGACCAGGGTCGCGTCAACCAGCACGGCCAGCGTCACCCCGAGGCCGAACATCCGCATAACCGACACCTGGGCGGACATCAGCGCGCTGAAGGTGACCGCCATCAGCAGCGCCGCGGCCGTCACCACCCGGCCAGTGCGGGCCAGGCCCAATGCGACGCTCTCGTCATTATCAACCCGCGTCCCTGCGGACTTGACCCAGTACTCGCGAATCCGGGCGATCAGGAACACCTCGTAGTCCATCGACAGCCCGAAAGCCATGCAGAACAGCAGCACCGGGATAGTGGCGATCAGCGATCCGGTGGCGGTGGTGCCCAAGGCACCGAGGTGACCATCCTGAAAGACCCAGACGAGTGCGCCGAACGTGGCGCTCAGCGACAACACGTTGAGGATCAGCGCCTTCAGCGGCAGCACCACACTGCCGGTGAGCAGGAATAGCAGGACGAAGGTGATCACGGCGATGATCGATAACATCAGCGGCAGCCGTGAGGTGACGGCTATCGACGTGTCACGGTTGATCTGGGCTCTGCCGGTGAACTCGACGGTCCGGTCGCCCGGATGCGTGACCGCGTGCAGCCGGTCGAGTTGAGTCTCCGACGCCTTCGAGTACAGCGGCGCATTGGTGCTGACGGTGAAGAACGCGCTGCCGTCCTTCAATCCGGTTGCGGCCACGGGAGGCCCCGCGGGGCGACCCTGCACGAAGGTGCCCGCCGGGGATGACACCGCCACCACATCGGGCACGCGGGACAGGTCGGCGGCATAACTGTCCAGTTGGGCCTGCGACAGTCCGGTCACGTCGGGAATCACCACGAACACATCCGTCTCCACGTTCATCGCGAATTCCGAGCGCAGTTGGTCATCCACGTGACGCGCGGAGAACGAGTCCGGAATCACCCGCTCGTCGGGAAAGCCCAACCTGATGCCCAGGAGCGGAGCTCCTAGCATAAGGAGCAGGGTCATCACTAGCAGCCCAGCCGGAATTGCTTGGCGCATCACGAATTTCGACCAGCGATACCAACCGGTCTGGTAGACCGGGCGTGGCGCTGGTAGTGGCTCTGGCCTGTGGCTCAGTCGCCGGATCGCGCGGCGCACATCGAATGCGTTGAGCCTGTTGCCGAGCAGCACGATGGCGGCTGGTGTCACCACCAGTGCGGCGACGACGGCGAGTGCGACCACCGCGACGCCGGCATAGGCGAACGACTTCAACAAGTACATCGGGAAGAGCGCCAGTACAACCATTGACAGCGCGACCGTGGTCGCCGAGAACAGCACCGTTCGCCCGGCGTTGATCATGGTGGCCACCAGCGCCTTGTCTGGGGTCGCGCCGGTGGCCAGTTCGTCGCGGTATCGGCTGAGGATCAGCAGGGTGTAGTCGACCGCCAAGGCCAGTCCCATTGCGAGGGCGAGGTTCACCGCGAATACCGACACGTCGGTGGCGTAGGAGATCGCACGCAACACGGCCATCGAGCCGACGATCGCGAAAACGCCGACCGCCAGCGGCAGCGCCGCCGCCAGCATTCCGCCGAACACCCAGACCAACGCCACGAAACTCAGCGGGACCGCGATCGCCTCCATGACCAGCAGGTCGTTCTGGGTTTGGTGGTTGATCTGAACGTAGCCCGTCACCTCCCCGCCGACGCTAATGGTCACGTCGTCAAAATGCGGCACCGCGTCGGCCAACGTCGCGGCGTGCTTCTGCGCCCCGACCTCGCCTCCGTTGATGCCAGCGACCACCAGCCCCGTCTTGCCGTCCTTGCCGACCAACGCCGATGCCACCTGCGGCGGTGCTGTCCAGGCCGACTGAACGTCGGCGACAAACGGGAAGCTGCGCAGCCACGTGACCAGCCCGGTGCATGCGGTGTGTGCCGCGGCGCTCTGGGCACCGGCGTTCGACGTGACGGAGATGACCATCTGCAAACTGCCCTGGCCGAACTTGTCCGTCACCACTGCTGTCGCATGCGAAGACTCCGAGCCGGGGTCGCGGGAGCCGCCGGCGGGCAGACTCTTGATCACCGGCAGGCCGAAGATGACCGCGCCGACCATGATCAATAGCGCAGCCGCGATGATCCGCCGTGGTCGCGCCATGGCCAGTTTTGCGATTGCCTGCAACATAATGGCTCCGATCCCGTGGTGGGTTTTTGGTTTTAGGGCGCAGCGGAACCGGAGTGGCTAGGCACTGCATTGCGCCTCGGTCAGAGCCTCGGTGATCAGATGCTCCTGCCGCAGGAACTGGACGAAATTATCGACGGTGGCGGTCAGCGCCGGTTCCCACAGGTGTGGTTTGGCCAGTGCGCGCGCGTACCGGTACTGGGTGTTGT
>DATJBA010000070.1:0-2046 GCA_035515675.1 Mycobacterium sp. | reverse complement strand
GGCTCAGTAGCGCTGCTCGGCGATGCGCTGCACAACTTGTCGGATGTCTCGACAAGCGCCCTGGTGTTCGTCGGGTTTCGGGTATCCCGCAAAATCCCCACCGAGCGTTATCCCTACGGCTACGAACGCGCCGAAGACCTCGCCGGCATCGGTGTGGCATTGGTGATTTGGGGCAGCGCCCTAGTCGCCGGTTTTGAAAGCGTCACCAAGTTACTCCGTCATGGCGGCACCGGTCACGTGGGCTGGGGCATCGCCGCGGCGGCTGTGGGCATCGCGGGCAACCAGCTCGTGGCCCGCTACAAGCTGGTAGTGGGCCGGCGGATCCGCTCGGCAACCATGGTGGCCGACGCCAAGCATTCCTGGCTGGATGCGCTGTCGTCGGCCGGGGCCATGCTGGGGCTGATCGGCGTGGCACTCGGTTGGGGTTGGGCTGACGCGATCGCCGGAATCGTCGTCACCGGATTCATCTGCCACGTCGGCTGGGAGGTAACCGCCGATATCGCTCACCGCCTGCTCGACGGCGTCGACCCCGAAATCATCACCGCGGCCGAAACCGCCGCCACCACGGTCCCCGGTGTCCTGCATGCGCATGCCCGAGCCCGCTGGACCGGGCGGACCCTACGCGTCGAGGTGGAAGGCTTCCTCAACCCCGACACTCCCCTTGCAGCAGCCGAGCAAATCGGTCGCAGCGTAGCTTCTGCGCTGGCGCCACGAATTCCCGAGATGCACAGCTTCACCTGGACGGCGCGAGCCGCCTGAAAGCAGAAAGCGATCCTACTGATCAGGGATTCGAATCCCGCTGTGCTGGAAACGATTCGATAACCTTGATCAGCTCGTCGGCCGCTTCCCAATTCAGCGGGTGTCCCGCGTCGGGTACCGTGACGAGCCGCGCGCCGGGTATGCCTTCGGCGAGCCGGCGCGAGTGACTTGGCGGCGTAGTGCGATCCGCGGAGCCGACCATCACCACCGTCGGTATCGCGATCTCGGCCAGGCGTGGGTATCGGTCTTCGCGCGAGAAGGCCCGCACAATCGGTAGCAGCGGCCCGTGTTCATCCAGGTGTTGGTTGAACAACTCGACGAACACCGAGAGCATCGCCGGTGACGGGCGCGCCCCGCATTGCGCGGCACCGAACAGCACCGCGACGGTCTTGTTGTGTAACAGCCGTTGCAGGATGCCGCTTTGTAGCAGTGGGATTTGCAGTCGGTTCTGCGGCGCCTCATCCAGGATGCGGCCCGCCCAGGTGGCAAACAACACCAGCCCGCGCAACCGCTGCGCCAGCTCCGCGTGGTCGAGCACCGTGCGGATGGTGACGAATCCGCCCATCGAGTGTCCGACGAGCACACCGTCGTGAACGTCGAAGTGCCGCAGGACCGCGGCGAGGTCAGCCGCCATGGGCTCAGATCCGATCCCGTCGGAGCCGAGCGTGGAACGCCCGTGGCCGCGCTGATCGAAGGCGATGACGCGGAAGCCCCGAGCCTGCAGCTCGTCGGACACGAAGTTCCACTCGACGATGCTGGCGGTGTAGCCGTGGACGAGAATCACCGGCGGTCCTTGTCCTGCAACCAACGCGCGCAGCACCGTGCCATCAGGGCGGGTGATCAGGACCTGCTCACCCTCGGGTTCGGCAATAAGCCGTTCGCGCGGAAAGGGATCCGGGTTCTGCCGGATCCGCATGACCCTTGTCCGCGCAGCGGCCAAGCCTAACAAACCAGTCGCAGCGACCAGCGCCGCGCCTGCGGCCAGTCCTGTTCTCATTGCGTATCCTCCCGATATTCGGATGTCAGCGTCGACGGAATCGCTCGCGCAGTTGTGGGTCGTTCTCCCACCACAATCCTGACGGCGCAGCACTTTCACTCTCGGCCGCTTCCACGGTGTCCAGCTCGGCGTCGACCTGTACCGCGTGCGCCTTTTCGTCGCGGGACAGCGCACGCATCAACAGCAGCACGAACGGCACCCCGACCACGTCTCCGAGAATCCATAAGACACCGGCGCCGATCGTCTGGTCGAAGCGCTGGTCAGGGCCCCAGGAGCGGTGTAACCCCGAG
>DATJBA010000069.1:0-2772 GCA_035515675.1 Mycobacterium sp. | reverse complement strand
TCGCCGTGGACCTCGACCCGCAGATTCTTCGACCAATTGGTGATAGCCTGCATCTGTTAGGTGCACTCCCTCGCATGAAAATCGAGCCTTCGCAATGTCGATTATCGTTGAGGCAGTGCACCTTTCATGTTCACGACACTCGTAAACACCGAGCTGCGTGAAAAGCCGAGGCCGACATTTGCTTCGGGAGCAACTCTGGTCGTGCTCCGGACTGCGTTTCGGACGGGCCGCCGATGAATACTGGTTCGAGATACTGCGCTCCCTGCAAGGGAAAGTCAGCACTTATCCGCGGTTTCTACTGCTGCTTCAGAACGCCAGCTGTCCAGCTGCCGCGTAGTCAGGCGCGCTGCGCGCGGACGTACCAGAACGCCATTTCGACTTCGTTGCCGTCGATTTCGCCGTGCACCGTGGCGGGTTCCAACGATTCGATATCCCAACCCGCGCCGCCGAGGACGTCGCGCAGCGTCTGCTCGGACACGGCGGGTCGCGGCCACTCCTCGTCGGGCGGGTTCGCGTCGGAGAAGCAGCTGATCAACAGCGTGGCGCCCGGCCTGGTCGCCCGGTGTGCAGCCGCGGCGTAGCTGCGCTTGCCGCCGTCGTCCAGGCAGTGAAACATGCCGCTGTCGACGACGGTGTCGAATGCGTCGGTGTAGCCCTCGAGCTTGGTGGAGTCGGTCACCGCGAACTTCACGTCGACTCCGCCGTCCTTGGCCCGCCGCTCGGCGGTGATCAGCGCGGTCGGAGAAATGTCCAGGCCGGTGACTTTGTATCCGTTTTTAGCCAGGTAGATGGCGTTGTCGCCGAGCCCGCAGCCGATGTCCAGGACGTCACCGTGGATCCAGCCACCCTCGTGCCACGCGATCGCATTCTCCTTGGGCGCCTTGGTGTCCCATGGTGGTGTGGTCACCGCTGGGAAGCCTTCGGCCGGGCTTTCACCGCGGTAAAGGGCGTCGAAGTCAAGACGCGGGAATTGGGGACTGTCAGAAGAGCTAGGGTCTGTCATTTCCGCCAGCTTAGACCTGCCGGGCGACGCCCGACGCGGTCCAGCTACGCGGCGTGAAGTTTGGCGAGCGCGACACCGATCCTGGTCTCTACCGCACTGACGTGTATCTCGAGCGGCCCGGGTGCTGGTGGTGCGCAAGAGTGGTAGTGCATCCCGGTGGGTGTGGTGAATTCGGTTCTGTGCCTGCCGGTTTTGTCCATCGCGGTGGTGACGCGCCAGCCGGGTGCTTCCTTGGCATAGTTACAGCGCTCACACAATTTGAGCCCGTTCGCCGCGCTGGTCGGTCCGCCGCGATGACGCGGCTGGGCGTGGTCGCGGTGCCGGATTGGGGCGTCACAGTAGGTGCGACAGCGCTGATCACGTAACCCGATAAAGGCGGCCAGCCCCTTGGAGAAGCAGCGCGCCCGCGACTCCATGGCCTCCGAGGGAACGAAGCGCCGACTTACCACCGGCCTCGAGGACCTTCGCTCCGCGCTCCCAGATCGTGGCCAGCTGGAATACCTGGTTCGCCGACGCGTCTTCGTCTAGCTCGGCGATGACCCCCTGGTCAATGGGTGCTGCCCCGCGCGCGAGCGATGTCGGCGCGTTGGACTGGTTTACGGCTTCGTGGCAACGATTCGAAGGCCGGTGATGATCTCAGGCTCGATGGCGACGACGGTGTCGGCGTGGTTGATCCACGGATGGAGCAGCTGCTCGTAGCGCAAGACCTGTTCAGGATCCGTGAGGGTGTGTGCCCGCCCCGTGACAACAACGCTCCATCCCGTCTGGGTCTGAGGGTTGAGACTGTCGGCTTCGTAGGCGACCACGACGCCACCGCTGGATCGCACGGCAGCGGAGATCGCCGTTGTCAGCCGGGTGCGGATGATTATCCGGCCTTCGTCCATCAGATGATTGACCGGGCGGATCGCCGGAAGCGACTTGATGGTAAACACGACCCGCCCATAGCCGATGCTGGCCAGTAACCGTATCGCCTCAACATCATTTAACAGCTCAGCACCACTAGCGGCCTGTGCCAAGCCCAGGCCGCCGTCATAACCCCATTCCCCCACATGTTCAAGCATTAGCTGAACGCTACGCAACGCGTTAGGGCCATAGGACCTTTATCTGCCCGCGGACAACTTGCCCAGACGGCTTCGGCAGTTCTTTCGATCCGCGCCAGGACTGCTGTCAACCGAGTGGACAGTGAGCGGCATCTCGCTTACTGCACGTCATGTCCAACTCGACCGCGAGTCGATCGTGCAACGCCGTCAACGCGGTTGGTGTGTCGCCGGTTTCCGCCGCTGAAGCGACCGAAACAGACTTCCGCGCAACGCGTTTCGTCTCTCTAAGAGTGGGTCTAGTGGCCATCGGTCAACCTCCAAAAAATGCGAAATTTGTGACTACTTGCGCCACGTCGCGGGTCTGAGCCTAAGTGGGCGGGCGATCCGGGACCGGACCCGTATCGCGAAGGAATTCCTGTCCCGCAACCAGGACCCCGCTGCGTGGATGGGTCTGCCTGCCGTCGATCGGGCCGCCGAGTTGCGGGCGAGCGGGGCATGGCCGCTGGTGTGCTACGCGATCGGCACCGGCTTGCTGCGGCTGGATGTGGAGCTGGCCGCCGTCAAGCATCTGACCGGGCTCGGTGCTGCGGTCGAGGCCCGTGATCCGGCCGGGTTTACCGTGCTGCGGGAGGCGGGAAATCGGTTGGGCTGGACCAGTTCCTGGGTCGAAACGGTGCTCGGTGAGTGCCAGCCGCTGTATGAGAACCGCGTGCTCGACACTGCGCCGCG
>DATJBA010000068.1:0-7372 GCA_035515675.1 Mycobacterium sp. | reverse complement strand
TTGCGCTCACCCTGCCGGCCTTCAACCCCGGTTTTAGCGGCTTGGGGGGGCTGAACGGATTGGGTGAGATTCAGCCTCAAGCGATCCCGGTAGCGGCTGAACCTGCGCCCCAGACACCCAGCGTGCCTGTGAGCAGTAGCTTTCCGCCCGTGAGTGCTGCCGCGGCCCCCGGTCCGGCCCCGTCCTCGGCCCCGACTTCAGCTCCGCCGACCGCGCAGGCCTCCGCGCTGGCGACCGGAGCTTCACCGCCACCGCCGGCCGGTATGGGGGGAGCTGCCTACCCATACCTGGTGGGCGGCCCGACAGTGGGGTCCAGCACCGGGATGAGCGCCAGTGCACAGCGGAAGGCGCCCGAGCCCGATATCGCTGCGACCGCCGCGGCGGCTGCGGCATCAGCACGGGAAAAGGAAAGGGCGCGTCGGCGCCGGCGGGCGGGGATGCGAGGGTACGGGGACGAGTACATGGATATGAACGTCGAGGTCGAGCCGGACTGGGGCGAGCCGGTCACATCGACCGTAGCCTCCGATCGGGGCGCCGGAAACCTGGGGTTCGCCGGCACGGCGCGCAAGGAGACCGTCGCTGGGGCGGCTGGGTTGGCGACCCTGGCCGGCGACGAGTTCGGCGGCGGGCCGTCAGTCCCTATGGTGCCGCGCACCTGGGAGGCCGAACAGCGGGAGCCTCGTGAGGGGGAAGAGCACCTCTGATTTGGTTTGAAAATGATAATCATATTCAGTAGGCTGCACTGCTTAGCGGGGTCAGCGGAAAACCGGCCGCTGATCATACGAAACATACTGATCAGTGCCACGGGAACGGGAGCTGAGTCGTGAATCGATCGAGTGCGAGTGCCTCGACAGTTAGCTTATGCAATGCTAACTTCAGGCGGGTTAGGGTAGAGGGCACTAGGTACGGGAGAAGCGGCCGTGAACCACGGTGACACTGGTGTGCTCGCAGCTGAGTCGGCCAATTCTCGGGTGGACGGCAGGGTCGACGGCGACATCGTCAGCCGGTTTGCCACGTGCTGCCGCGCGCTCGGCCTAACGGTCTACGATCGCCAGCGTCCGGCCGACCTGGCCGCCGCTCGCTCCGGATTCACCGCGCTGGCCCGCATCGCCCACGACCAGTGCGACGCATGGACCGGGCTGGCCGCCGCCGGTGATGTGTCCCCCCGGGTACTGGAGGCCGTTTCCCGCACCGCGACCACGGCAGGCACGTTGCAGCGCCAGGTGGAGCTGGCGCCCGGCGCCTTGGGCTTCCGCTACGACACGGGACTGTATCTGCAGTTTCGCGCCACCAGCCCGGACGACTTCCACCTCGCCTACGCCGCGGCGTTGGCTTCAACAGGGGGGGCCGGACGGTTCGCCGACGCTCACCAGATCGTTACCGGCCTCACCGAGCGCCGCCCGGCCTGGCGTGAGGCCCGCTGGGTCGCCGTCGTCATCAATTACCGCGCCGAGCGCTGGTCGGACGTCGTGAAGCTGCTGACCCCGATCGTCAACGACCCCGATCTCGACGAGGCTTTCTCGCACGCGGCCAAGATCACCCTGGGCACCGCGCTGGCCCGGCTGGCGATGTTCGCCCCGGCATTGTCGTATCTCGAGGAACCCGGCGGTCCGGTCGCAGTCGCGGCGGTCGACGGCGCGCTGGCCAAAGCCCTCGTGCTGCGTGCGCACGTCGACGAGGAGTCGGCAAGCGAGGTTCTGCAGGACTTGTACGCGGCCTACCCCGAGAACGAACAGATCGAACAGGCCCTGTCCGACACCAGTTTCGGGATTGTGACCACTACCGCGGCCCGGATCGACGCCCGCACCGATCCATGGGATCCCGACACCGAGCCCAGTCCCGGAGATTTCGTCGACCCGGGAGCCCAGGAGCGCAAGCGTGTGCTGCTGGCAGAGGCCGAACGCGAGCTCGATGAATTCATCGGCTTGGAGAAGGTTAAAGACCAGGTGGCCCGGTTGAAGAGCGCGGTGGCGATGGAGCTGGTGCGTAAGCAGCGTGGGCTCGAGGTGGCGCAGCGCACCCACCACTTGGTCTTCACCGGGCCGCCCGGGACCGGCAAGACCACCATCGCCCGAGTGATCGCCAAGATCTATTGCGGTCTCGGCCTTTTGAAGCGGGAAAACATCAGAGAGGTGCACCGCGCCGATCTCATCGGACAGCACATCGGGGAGACCGAGGCCAAGACCAACGCGGTCATCGACAGCGCACTGGACGGGGTGCTGTTCCTCGACGAGGCCTACGCGCTGGTGGCCACCGGCGCCAAGAACGACTTCGGCCTGGTTGCCATCGACACCTTGCTGGCCCGGATGGAGAACGACCGGGATCGGCTGGTGGTGATCGTCGCCGGGTACCGCGCCGACTTGGATCGGTTCCTCGACACCAACCAAGGTCTGCGGTCGCGCTTCACCCGCAGCATCGACTTCCCGTCGTACAAGCCGGCCGAGCTAATCGAGATCGCGAACTTCATGGCCGCCAAGCGCGACAGCGTTTTCGAACAGGCCGCGCTCGATGATCTCGAGGCGTTGTTCGCGCGTCTGGCCAAGACGTCCAAACCTGATGCAGCCGGGGTCGAACGTCGCGGCCTGGATATCGCAGGCAACGGCCGGTTCGTTCGCAACGTGGTCGAAAAGTCCGAAGAGGAACGCGAATTCCGGTTGGACCACTCCGAGCACGCTGAAACCGGCGAATTCACCGATGAGGAGCTGATGACCATCACCGCAGCGGACGTGCGCAATTGCGTTGAGCCGCTGCTGCAAGGCCTCGGCCTGCAGGAGCCGGCGTGACCAATAATGAGCCGGACCGCGAATGGGGCCAGGAACGACGCTCGTTCTCCTCACGAACCCCGGTCAACGACAACCCCGACCGGGTGGTCTACCGCCGCGGTTTTGTCACCCGCCACCAGGTGACCGGCTGGCGCTTCGTAATGCGCCGGGTCGCCTCCGGTATTGCCCTGCACGACACCAGAATGCTCGTCGATCCACTGCGTACCCAGTCGCGCGCGGTGCTGATGGGCGTGCTCATCCTGATCACCGGCTTGGCGGGCTGTTTCGTGTTCTCGCTGATCCGGCCCAGCGGGTCGGCGGGCACCAACGCGGTGCTGGCCGATCGGTCGACCGCTGCGCTGTATGTGCGGGTCGGTGATGACCTGCACCCAGTGCTCAACCTGACCTCCGCCCGGCTGATCGTCGGCCGGCCGGTTAACCCCACCATGGTGAAAAGCAGTGAGCTGGACAGGTTTCCGCGGGGCAATCTGATCGGTATTCCGGGCGCACCGGAGCGCATGGTGCAGAACACCTCCCACGAGGCGAATTGGACGGTGTGCGACGCTGTCAGCGAACCGGCCCGGGGCGGGCACGCTGCCCACAGCACGGGCGTCACGGTGATCGCCGGCCCGCCCGACAGCCGCGGCGCGCGCGCGGCCACGCTGGGATCCGGGCAGGCGGTCCTAGCGGATAACGGCACCAGCACCTGGCTGCTGTGGGACGGTAGGCGCGGCCAGATCGACCTGGCCAACCACGCTGTGACCAACGCGCTGGGCCTGGGTGTAGATGTGCCGGCGCCGCAGCCTATCGCGTCGGGGCTATTCAATGCGATACCCGAAGCGCCACCGCTGACGGCGCCTGCCATCCCGAATGCCGGTGTGGTGCCGAACTTCGGAGTGCCCGCGCCGATCGGGGCAGTGGTGGAGTCCTTTGGCTTGGACAAGGCCTCATCCGACGCCGTGCGGTATTACGCGGTGTTGCCGGACGGCCTGCAGCCCATCTCGCCGGTGCTTGCCGCGATCCTGCGCAACACCAATTCCTATGGGCTGCAGCAGCCGCCGCGGCTCGATGCCGACGAGGTGGCCAAGCTCCCGGTGTCGCGGATGCTGGACACCACCCGTTATCCCGACGAGCAGGTCGTCCTCGTCGACGCGGCCAAAGATCCCGTCACCTGTGCGTACTGGAGCAAGCCGGCCGGGGCTGCCACCAGCTCGCTGAGCCTGCTATCCGGCTCGGTGCTGCCGGTGCCCGATGCGATACGCACCGTCGACCTGGTCGGTAGCGCCCGAGAAATGGCCACCCGCGTCGCCCTGGCGCCGGGCACCGGCTACTTCAGCCAGACCGTGGGCGGCGGCGCGGCCTCACCGGGCACCGGGTCGTTGTTCTGGGTGTCTGACACCGGAGTTCGGTACGGCATCGACAATGAGGGTGAGAATGCCGGACATGGCAAGACCGTTGAGGCCCTTGGTCTAAGCGGGGCTCCGGTCCCCATCCCGTGGTCGATACTGTCGCTGTTTGCGACCGGCCCGACGCTATCGCGCGCCGACGCGCTGCTGGCACATGACGGCCTGGCACCGGACAGCGGGCCCGGCCGGGTGGCATCGGCCGAAAGCGAGCCCCGATGAGCCGGCTGATCTTCGAAGCCCGCAGGCGGCTGGCGCCACCGAGTACCCGCAAAGGCACCATCACCATCGAGGCGCCCCCCGAGCTGCCCCGGGTGATTCCGCCGTCGCTGCTGCGGCGTGCGATGCCGTACCTGATCGTGATCCTGATCGTCGGCATGGTGGTCGCGCTGGTCGCCACCGGGATGCGGCTGATCTCCCCGCAGACCCTGTTCTTCCCGTTCGTGCTGCTGCTGGCGGCGACCGCGCTGTATCGCGGCAACGACAACAGGATGCGCACCGAGGAGGTCGACGCCGAGCGGGCCGACTACCTGCGTTACCTGTCGGTGGTGCGGGACAACATCCGGACCCAGGCCGCTGCGCAGCGCGCGGCCGCGCAGTGGTCCCATCCCGACCCGACGGCACTGGCAACTGTGCCCGGATCCCGCCGTCAGTGGGAGCGTGACCCGCACGACCCCGACTTCCTGGTGCTGCGGGCCGGCCGCCACCAGGTGCCGTTGGACACCGCGCTGCGGGTCAACGACGCCGCCGCCGAGATCGACCTGGAACCGGTGTCGCACAGTGCATTACGCAGCCTGCTCGACACCCAGCGCACCGTCCGTGACGTGCCGACCGGAATCGACCTGACCAAAGTCTCGCGGATCACCGTCCTGGGTTTCGCAGATGAGGTGCGGGCGGCGTTGCGCGCCTGGATCGCTCAGGCGGTGACCTGGCACGACCCGACGGTACTCGGGGTGGCGCTGGCCACCCGCGATCTGGAAAGCCGCGACTGGTGCTGGCTGAAGTGGCTGCCGCACGTCGACATTCCCGGTGAGCTCGACGGCGTCGGCCCGGCCCGCTACCTGTCGACAAACCCTGACGAACTGGTCGCGCTGCTGGGATCCGCACTCCTCGACCGCCCGGCGTTCACCGGTGAGCCGGCCGATGCGCTGCGGCACCTGCTGATCATCGTCGACGACCCCGACTATGACGTGAACGCCTCGACGCTGGCGGTGGGACGGGCGGGGGTCACTGTCGTGCACCGCTCCGCCACACCGCCGCACCGCGAACAGTATTCGGATCCGGAAAAGCCGATCCTGCGCATCGCGCGCGGCGCCATCCAGCGCTGGCAGACCGGCGGCTGGCAGCCCTACATCGACAGCGCCGATCAACTCGGCGCCGACGAGGCCGCCCACCTGGCCCGTCAGCTGTCGCGGTGGGACTCCAACCCGACCCACACCGGGCTGCGCTCGGCGGCCACTCGCGGTGCCACTTTCACCACGCTGCTGGGTATCCCTGATGCGTCGCAACTGGACGTGCCGACGCTGTGGGCGCCGCGCCGCCGCGACGAGGAGTTGCGCGTTCCGATCGGTGTCACCGCGACCGGCGAGCCGCTGATCTTCGACCTCAAGGACGAGGCCGAGGGCGGGATGGGTCCGCACGGCCTGATGATCGGCATGACCGGCTCCGGTAAGTCACAGACTTTGATGTCGATCCTGTTGTCGCTGTTGACAACTCATTCGGCGGACCGACTGATCGTCATCTACGCCGACTTCAAGGGTGAGGCCGGCGCCGACAGCTTCCGCAACTTCCCGCAGGTCGTCGCGGTGATCTCGAACATGGCCGAGAAGAAGTCGCTGGCCGACCGGTTCGCCGACACGCTGCGCGGCGAGGTGGCGCGTCGCGAGACGTTGCTGCGCGAAGCCGGCCGCCGCATCCAGGGCAGCGCATTCAACTCGGTGACTGAGTACGAGTCTGCTCTCGAAAAAGGGGCCTACGGACACGACCTACCGCCGCTCCCAACGTTGTTCGTGGTCGCCGACGAGTTCACCCTGATGCTTGCCGATCACCCGGAGTACGCCGAGCTGTTCGACTATGTGGCACGCAAGGGTCGCTCGTTCCGCATCCACATCCTATTCGCGTCCCAGACGCTGGATGTGGGCAAGATCAAGGACATCGACAAGAACACCTCGTACCGGATCGGGTTGAAGGTGGCCAGTCCCAGCGTTTCCCGCCAGATCATCGGCGTGGAGGACGCCTATCACATCGAATCCGGCAAAGAGCATAAGGGCGAGGGCTTCTTGGTGCCCGCTCCCGGTGCGGCCCCGATCAGGTTCCGCAGCACCTACGTCGACGGCATCTACGAGCCACCGCAGAGAGCGAAAGCCCTTGTGGTGCGGTCCGTTCCCGAGCCGAAGTTGTTCACGGCCGGCAGGGTTGAGCCGGATCAGGACATGGTGATCTCCGGCGACGAAGAGGAAACGGCCGGACCGCCACGCAAGCTGATCGCGACCATCGGCGAGCAGTTGGCACGCTACGGGCCGCGGGCACCACTGCTGTGGCTGCCGCCGCTGGACGAGCCGATCCCGCTGACCGCGGTGCTGGCTCGCGCCGGGGTGGCACAACGGCGGTGGCAATGGCCGCTCGGTGAGATCGACAAACCATTCGAGATGCGTCGCGACCCGCTGATCTTCGACGCCACGTCGTCGGCCGGAAACACGGTGATCCACGGCGGGCCAAAGTCCGGAAAATCCACTGCGCTGCAAACGTTTATCATGTCGGCGGCCAGCCTGTACTCGCCGAGCGACGTCACGTTCTATTGCCTGGACTACGGCGGCGGGCAGCTGCGCGCGCTGGCAGACCTGGCGCACGTGGGCAGCGTCGCGTCGCCGCTGGAACCTGAACGTATCCGCCGCACCTTCGGTGAGCTCGAGCAGCTGCTGCTGTCCCGCCAGAAGCGAGAGGTATTCCGGGACAAATATCGTTCGGCCCCGGGCGATGGCTTCGGCGAGGTGTTCCTGGTCATCGACAACCTCTACGCGTTCGGCCGTGACAACACCGACCAGTTCAACACCCGTAACCCGTTGCTGGCCAAGGTAACCGAACTCGTCAATGTCGGTCTGGCGTATGGCATCCACGTCATCATCACCACCCCGAGCTGGCTGGAGGTGCCGCTGGCGATGCGGGACGGCCTCGGGCTGCGACTCGAGCTGAAGCTGCACGACTCGC
>DATJBA010000067.1:0-2379 GCA_035515675.1 Mycobacterium sp. | reverse complement strand
ATCGACTCCGAATGATTGAGGATGATCTGGGAGCGGCACGAACCAGCCTTCGCAGAATGATCCGCGATCACTCGGTCGCCAACGAACCGTCCTAGGCTGAGTCGAGATCTCGAAACATTTTGTCCGGCTTGATCCGTGCGGCGCCGACCGCTTATCTGTAAGAGTTTGCGCTCCAACGTCTATCGTTGCAGTTCAGTACATTGGTGACATGTATACAGTGGCACGAGATTTCCTCCACCACAGTACACATGTTACCCACGTGGAGCGCCTGGCAGTCGACTAAGGTCAGGCCGTCGTGATCGGTAGGAGCAATCGGGCTGATGCGGGTTGACCGGGATTGCGCTGTGGCTGTTTGCGCCGATCAGGTGCTCGCCCTGGCGGGCGGCGAAATCGGCGTGGCCCTGTTCGATGGCCTCTGGGTAGCGCTGGCGGGTGTCGTGTTCGGCCAGCGCTCGGTAGATGCCGGCCAGGCTCGGGTTGCGTCTCTTGTGCTTGCCGGTCGGGATGGTCGGGTCGGGTCGGACGTCCCCGGGGGATTTTCCGCGGGCGCGGCGGCGGAGGACGGTGTGCAGCATGTCCTCGGTGATCAGCGGGGGCCGGCCGCCGTGGTTTCCCTTACGGGCGGCGGCGTTCAAGCCTTCCAGCGTGGCTTGGCGGATGTTCTCGCGTTCGGTCTCGCCCATCCCGGCGAAGAACCCGAACAGTACCCGGCCCGGTGCCGGATGGGTCGTAGACGCCGGGCAGCGGGCTGGCCAGTATTTCCAGAGCGATCCCGTGCGCGGTGAGGTGGTCGGCCAGCGCGGTCAGTTCGGCGAGTCATGGCCGAGGCGCGGGCCTCACAGCGGTTCGCTGGGCGCACCGGCGGGCTCTGTTCAGAATGGATCGTTTGTGAAAGCCCGGAGTGGTCGGGCCGGCTGACGGGCGAACCGGGCGGCTGTTGCGGCGCGGTCTCGCCGGGTTCGGGGGCTGGACTCGCTGATCGAGATCGGCGCGGCCATCGTGGTGCTCTGGGAGCTGTCAGGTACCGGTGAGGACCGGCAGCGGCGGGGGTTGACGGCTTCGCGGAGACCTGGCGGTCAGAGCAGGGTGCCGCACACACCTACCGTGATAGGGCGCGGATATCGGCTGGTTGAAGCCGTCAACAACCCGTTACGCTGCCATCAGGTGCGCCGGGAAGCCTGGTCGGCGAAGCGGGAATGTCGTCGAGCAGTGTGAGGAATCCGTTATGACCGGTGGTTATCGTCTCCTTCCTCCGCCGCTTGTCGTGACCGCCACGACCGTGGCGGGTCCGGTCAATCCTGGCCGGGTGTGGTCATGAACACCACGCAGTTTGCGGTCGAGTTGCTGGTGGCGGCTTTCGTCGGGGTTGCGGCCGTGCTCTCCAACCGGATCGGCGACTGGTTCCCGATCCCGGCGCCGGCGTTGTTTCTGATCGGCGCGGCCGTCGCCTCCGATATCTGGTCGCGGCTCGAATCGGTCCCGGCCGGCGCGGTCGAACAGGTGGTGACGGTGGCGCTGGTGGTCATCCTCTTCGACGGTGGTATGCAGATAGGGTGGCGACGATTCCGCTCCGCGGCCGGGGCAATCCTGACGCTCGGCATCGCCGGAACCCTGCTCACCGCAGCCGGGATCGCCGCCACCGCGCACCTGCTGTTCGGTCTCGACTGGCGCATCGCGTTGCTGCTGGGCACCGCGCTGTCCCCGACAGACCCCGCCATGGTGTTCTCCGTGCTGGGCCGCCATAAAATCGGCGGACGCAGCGGAGTACTGCTGCAAGGCGAGTCCGGTGCCAACGACCCCGTCGGCATCGCCCTGCTGCTGGCGCTGCTGACCGCCAACGGCCCCCACACCACCCTCATGTCCGCGGCGGGGACGTTCACGCTGCAGATGCTCGTCGGCGCGGCAACCGGTTTCGCGTCGGGAGCAGCACTGTTGTGGTTCATGCGGCGCGTGCAACTACCGGCAGCCGGGCTCTACTCACTGCGGGTGTTGATGTGCGCGATCGCCATCTACGCCGTCACCACCCTGGCGCATGGGTCCGGGTTCCTCGCGGTGCTCGTCGCCGGGATAGTCATCGGCGACCACAATGCGCCCTACAAAGCCGAAATTGTGCGGTTTCACTCCGCCCTGGCCAACCTCGCCGAAATCGTCGCGTTCATCCTGCTTGGATTCACCATCGAGCTCACCGGTCCCCACGGCGTCATCGAGGGCCGAGCGTGGCTCATCGGACTGGTACTGGCATCGGCACTGACATTGCTAATCCGCCCCGTCGTCACCGCTGGTCTGCTGTGGCGGACCGAACTCACCTGGGGCGAAAGGGCTTTCATCGCGTGGACCGGCTTGAAAGGGGCGGTACCCATCCTGCTGGGCACGTCCATC
>DATJBA010000066.1:0-16925 GCA_035515675.1 Mycobacterium sp. | reverse complement strand
GTCCGCCGGTTCCGCAGCGAACAGGGTCTGGCCGACCGGCAGAAGGTGCCGGCCCGGTTGGCCGGTGTCGAGGGCGCAGACCTGGGCGGCCAGGTCGGCGCGGTGACGTCGCTGGCGTGGCTCACCGCACCGGGTGCGGATTTCCGGCCGTCGGTGTCATTGGAGGTTGGGCTGGGCCCCAACATGGACGGCACCGTCGTCGTCGAACTCGACACCTCGGGCACCATCGATGTCGCCGCCGAGCGCCGGCGCCTGGAAAAGGATTTGGCCGCGGCGCAAAAGGAGCTGGCCTCGACCGCCGCGAAGCTGGCCAACGCCGACTTCCTCGCCAAAGCACCGGACCAAGTCGTCGGCAAGATCCGGGACCGTCAGCGGGTGGCGCAAGAGGAAACGGACCGGATCAACGCGAGGCTGGCCGGGCTGCAATGAGTTTCGAACCGCCCGAGCTGGGGCCGGAGCACCTTGAAACCAACACAGCGGCTCCCACGCCGGACGAGATCGCGTCCCTTTTGCAGGTCGAGCACCTGCTGGATCAACGCTGGCCGGAGACCCGCATCGAGCCGAGTCTGACCCGGATCCGGGCATTGATGGACTTGCTGGGATCGCCGCAACTCGGGTATCCGTCCATCCACATCGCGGGCACCAATGGCAAGACGTCGGTGGCGCGGATGGTGGACGCGCTGGTGACCGCGCTGCACCGGCGCACCGGCCGGACCACCAGCCCGCACCTGCAATCGGCGGTCGAACGCATCGCGATCGACGGGAAGCCGATCAGCCCGGCCCAGTACGTGGCGACATACCGGGAGATCGAGCCGTTCGTGCAGATGATCGACGCGCAGTCACAGTCCGCCGGCGGGCCGGCGATGAGCAAGTTCGAGGTTCTCACCGCGATGGCGTTCGCCGCGTTCGCCGACGCGCCCGTCGACATCGCGGTGGTCGAGGTCGGCCTCGGCGGGCGTTGGGACGCCACCAACGTGATCAACGCGCCGGTGGCGGTCATCACCCCGATCGGCATCGACCACGTCGAATATCTCGGTGATGACATCGCCGCGATCGCCGGTGAGAAGGCGGGCATCATCCAGAAGGCCGCCGACGGTTCGCCGGAGACCGTCGCGGTCATCGCGCGTCAGGTGCCGGCAGCGATGGACGTGCTATTGGCCCAATCCGTACGTGCCGACGCCGCGGTCGCCCGCGAGGATTCGGAATTCGCAGTTCTGGGCCGTCAGGTCGCGATCGGCGGACAGGTGCTGCAGCTGCAAGGTCTTGGCGGGGCCTACTCCGACGTCTACCTGCCGCTGCATGGCGAACACCAGGCGCACAACGCGGTGGTGGCACTTGCGGCGGTCGAGGCTTTTTTCGGCGCCGGTGCGCAGCGTCAGCTCGACGTCGAGGCTGTCCGGGCAGGTTTCGCCGCGGTCACCAGCCCCGGCCGGCTGGAGCGCATGCGCAGCGCACCCACGGTGTTCATCGACGCGGCGCACAATCCCGCCGGTGCGGCCGCGCTGGCGCAGACACTGGCCGGCGAATTCGACTTCCGATTCCTGGTCGGCGTGCTCAGCATAATGGCCGACAAGGATGTGGACGGTATCCTCGCTGCGCTGGAGCCGGTGTTCAATTCCGTCGTCGTGACCCACAACGGCTCGCCGCGGGCACTGGACGTCGAGTCGCTGGCACTGACGGCGCGTGAGTGGTTCGGACCCGATCGGGTGACGACCGCAGAGAACCTGCGCGACGCCATCGACGCCGCGACCGGGCTGGTGGACGACGCCGCCGCGGATGGTGAAGCCGGGGGGGTGCCAGCCGCTGGCGGGAGCGCGTTCTCCGGCACCGGGATCGTCATCACCGGCTCGGTCGTCACCGCCGGGGCCGCGCGGACCTTGTTCGGTCGTGATCCGGAATGACCCAGCAGCCGGATACCTCGGGCAGCTCCGGTGGCGCCCGGGACCAGCCGCCTACTGACCCATGGAAGAGCTTCAGTGCGGTGATGGCCGCGACGCTGATTCTGGAGGCGATCGTGGTGCTGCTGGCGATACCGGTAGTGGGTGCGGTCGGCGGTGGCCTGACTGCGGCATCGCTGGGCTATTTGATCGGCCTGGCCGCAGTGCTGATCCTGCTGGCCGGGCTGCAGCGCCGACCCTGGGCGATCTGGGTGAATTTGGGTGTACAAGTGGTTCTTCTCGCCGGCTTCGCGGTGTACCCGGGTGTGGGGTTCATCGGGGTGCTGTTCACCGGATTGTGGGTCTTAATCGCCTACTTCCGCATCGAGGTCCGGCGACGGCAGTCATACCGGCAGTCGCCGCCGGGCTGATTGCCGGTTGGTTCTGTACGCTGTCCGCCGTGACCGAACGGACCCTGGTACTGATCAAACCCGACGGCGTCCAGCGACAGCTGATAGGCGAGATCATCAGCCGCATCGAGCGAAAAGGCCTCACCATCGCGGCGCTGGAGCTTCGACACGTCAGCGAAGAGCTGGCCGGCCAGCATTACGCGGAACACAAGGGCAAACCATTCTTCGAATCGTTGCTGGAGATGATCACTTCGGGACCGGTGGTGGCGGCAATCGTGGAGGGACCGCGTGCGATTGCGGCGTTTCGGCAGCTCGCCGGTGGCACCGACCCGGTGGAGCAGGCCACGCCCGGCACAATTCGGGGCGATTTTGGGCTGGAGACGCAGTTCAACGTGGTGCACGGGTCCGATTCGACCGATTCTGCGAAGCGCGAGATCGCGCTGTGGTTTGCCGGCGTTTAGCTGGCACGATAAGGGCGGCACCGGGGCCCCTGAGCGCGTTTGCTCAAGCGCGAGGATCAGGCGCGAGTGGGCGCGCCAAGTGATGTGGGATACTGACAGCGGGTGAACGTCGCCGGACCGGCGGCAGACACCCGAATGAAGACTTAGACAAGCGCGACCATCGCCACCCCGCGGTGTTGCGCCGCATGTCAGGCCGTCATTCAGCCCGGCGCCGAGGGAGTTCTATCTGAGCCGCTCGGGGCGAGACCATCACAAGCCTGGGTGAAGCGACCCGGGCCCATAGCGAAGCCCTCGCGTGGCCGCGTCGAAAGGACGCGCCCGGGGGCTAAAGGAGATTACGTGGTAGACGGTGCACCACCTTCAGACACATCGCAAGAGCCGATCCGGCACGAGGAACTCCCGGACCGCCTAAGAGTCCATCAGCTGGCACGAGCGCTGGGTAGCACCAACAAAGAGGTGCTGGACGCGCTCAGCGCGCTCGACGGGCGGGCCCGCAATGTGCATTCCGGCGTGGACCGTGAGGATGCACTCCGGGTACGTGACCTGCTCTTCGCCAAGCCCCTGCAGACCATCCCGGGCTTCGGCAGCACAGCGGTCACCGCCGCCGACGAACCCGAATCCCGGCTGATGCTGGAAACCGCGATCGAGCGGCCACATTACATGCCATTGTTCGTCGCGCCGCAGCCGATAAAGACAGACGACGACGCTGACGACGCTGCCGACTTCGATGACTCTGACACCGACGACGAGGAGCAGACCGATCGACCGACCGGCCGGCGGCGGCGCCGTGGCCGTCGGGGCCGTGGCCGCGGACGCGGTGAACAGGGCGGATCCGACAGCCAGAATGAGGCCGGTGACGATGACGGCGAGGCGCAGCAGCGGGCCGAAAATGCGGCCGACACCTCCGACTCCGAGGACGCCGACGGCCAAGACTCCGAAGACTCTGATGCCGGTGACGACGAGGCCGGTTTGTCGGAGGCGGGCAATCGTCGCCGCCGCAGGCGTCGGCGACGTAAGTCGGGATCAGGTGACGACAACGACGAGGGCCCAGCGCCGGACGATCCGCCGAACACGGTGGTGCACGAGCGGGCGCCACGCGCTGGCAAGAACGGTGCCCTTGACGATGTTGCGAACGGCACATCCAGCACCGAGATCAAGGGCATCGACGGCTCGACTCGGCTGGAGGCCAAGCGGCAACGGCGCCGAGACGGGCGCGACGCCGGACGGCGCCGCCCACCGGTGCTGACCGAGGCCGAGTTCTTGGCGCGCCGCGAGGCCGTCGAGCGGGTGATGGTCGTGCGGGACAGGGTCCGCACGGAGCCACCGCACCCGGGCGCGCGGTACACCCAGATCGCGGTGCTCGAAGACGGCATCGTCGTCGAGCATTTTGTAACCTCGGCGGCCTCCGCTTCCCTGGTGGGCAACATCTACCTCGGGATCGTGCAGAACGTGCTGCCGTCGATGGAGGCGGCCTTCGCCGACATCGGTCGCGGCCGCAACGGCGTGCTCTACGCCGGAGAAGTCAATTGGGAAGCCGCAGGACTGGGCGGGTCTGACCGCAAGATCGAACAGGCCCTCAAACCCGGCGATTATGTTGTGGTCCAGGTCAGCAAGGACCCGGTCGGGCACAAGGGCGCCCGGCTCACCACGCAGGTGTCATTGGCGGGTCGCTACCTGGTTTATGTGCCAGGCGCGTCGTCGACCGGGATCAGCCGCAAGCTGCCCGACACCGAACGCCAGCGGCTCAAGGAGATCCTGCGCGAGGTCGTGCCGCCGGACGCCGGGGTGATCATCCGCACCGCGTCCGAGGGTGTCAAAGCGGAGGACATCCGCGCCGACGTCACGCGGCTGCAGGAGCGCTGGAACCAGATCCAGGCGCAGGCCGCCGAGACCACGGAAAAGGCAGCCGGTGCGGCGGTAGCGCTCTACGAAGAGCCCGACGTGCTGGTGAAGGTCATCCGTGACTTGTTCAACGAGGACTTCGCCGAGCTGATCGTCTCCGGCGAGGAGGCCTGGACGACGATCAACCAGTACGTGAATTCCGTTGCTCCCGAACTGGTTTCGAAACTGACCAAGTATGAATCCGCGGCGAACGACGGGCCGGATGTATTTACGGTGCATCGCATTGACGAGCAACTTGCCAAGGCGATGGACCGCAAGGTGTGGCTGCCGTCGGGCGGCACGCTGGTGATCGACCGGACCGAGGCGATGACGGTGATCGACGTCAACACCGGCAAGTTCACCGGGTCCGGGGGCACCCTCGAGCAGACGGTCACCAAGAACAACCTCGAGGCGGCCGAGGAAATCGTCCGCCAGCTGCGGCTGCGCGACATCGGCGGCATCGTGGTCATCGATTTCATCGACATGGTGCTAGAGTCCAACCGCGATTTGGTGTTGCGGCGGCTGATCGAGTCGCTGGCTCGCGACCGCACCCGCCATCAGGTGTCCGAGGTGACTTCGCTGGGCCTGGTGCAACTGACCCGCAAGCGGTTGGGAACTGGGCTGATCGAGGCGTTCTCGACACCGTGTCCAAATTGTGTTGGCCGCGGGATCCTGCTACACACCGACCCTGTCGATTCGGCTCCGGCGAACGGGCGCAAGTCCGAGTCCGGCGGTCGGCGAGGCAGGCGATCGAGGAAGGGCCGACCCGAAGAGCCCGTGGTGGTCAAGGTGCCCGCTCACGCTCCCGGCGAGCACCCGATGTTCAAGGCGATGGCCGCGGGCTCGTCCGCGGTGGCTGGTCGCGGTGACGATGAATCCGGCGAGTCCGGTGAGGAAGTCGTCGGCGAGATCGACAAGCAGATCGAAGAGCAGGGTGTCGCTGACCTGGAGGACACCGACCAGGAGGATTTCGCGGACTCCGAAGAGGACACCGACGAGGAGGATTTCGCGGACTCCGAAGAGGACACCTCAGAAGAAGATGAAGAAGATGAAGAAGAAGATGAAGAAGATGAGCTGGAGCTCGACGACGAGGACCTCGATGACGACGAAGACCTTGACGACGATGACGAGGATCTCGACCTAGACGATGACGATCTGGATGTCGAGGATTCCGGCTCTGAGCCCCACGGCTCCGAGCCCGACACAGCGGCGAAATCCATAGTGGCTGTCGACCCTGAGTCGGATCTTGGAGGTCCGCGCCGGCGGCGCGCGGCGGGCAGACCGGCCGGCCCGCCGATCCACGTGGACTGACCTGCTGCCCGCAGGGCACCGGTTGAGCAGCTGTCGGGGCCGGTTTGACCCTGTAGCCGCTGGTCAAGTACCCTTGGACAGTTGTCGCCAGGCCGGGACTCCCGGGCAATCGGCGCAGACCCACACCCCAGACCCACCACGCACAACGCCGGTGGCACGCGCGCGAAGCGCCGAGCAAACGGCTGAGCAGAGGCCAGAAGAAAGAGGCAGGAGCAACGATGGCGACCTACGCAATCGTCAAGACCGGCGGCAAGCAGTACAAGGTCGCCGTCGGAGACGTGGTCAAGGTCGAGAAGCTCGACTCCGAGCCCGGAGCCGAGGTGTCGCTGCCGGTGGCCCTCGTCGTCGATGGCGCGACCGTCACCACCGATGCCCAGGCGCTGGCCAAGGTCGCGGTGACCGGCGAGGTGCTCGAGCACACCAAGGGCCCCAAGATTCGTATCCACAAGTTCAAGAACAAGACCGGCTACCACAAGCGTCAGGGACACCGTCAGCAGCTGACAGTCCTGAAGGTCACTGGGATCAAGTAGCGAAGGCGACAGACATGGCACACAAGAAGGGCGCTTCCAGCTCGCGCAACGGCCGCGATTCGGCCGCTCAGCGACTGGGCGTCAAGCGGTTCGGCGGCCAGGTCGTCAAGGCCGGCGAAATCCTGGTCCGCCAGCGCGGCACCAAATTCCATCCTGGCTCAGGCGTCGGGCGCGGCGGCGATGACACGTTGTTCGCCAAGGAAGCCGGCGCCGTCGAGTTCGAGGTCAAGCGCGGACGTAAGACCATCAGCATCGTCGCAGCCGGCCGGACGACCGACTGAGCATCGCGAGTGTGAAGCTGCTGCGAAAATTTGAGGCAGATTTCGCAGTAGCTTCACACTGGGCGGGTGAGAGGACCCTCGATGCCTCGGTTTGTCGATCGCGTCGTCATCCACACACGGGCGGGTTCCGGCGGTAATGGCTGCGCGTCGGTCCATCGCGAGAAATTCAAGCCACTGGGCGGACCCGATGGCGGTAACGGTGGCCGCGGCGGCAGCATCATCTTCGTCGTCGACCCGCAGGTCCACACCTTGCTGGACTTCCATTTCCATCCGCACATCACCGCACCGTCAGGCAAACAAGGGATGGGCAACAGCCGCGACGGCGCCGCCGGCGTGGACCTGGAGGTGAAAGTCCCCGACGGCACCGTCGTATTCGACGAAAACGGCCGGCTGCTGGCTGACCTGGTCGGCGCGGGCACCCGCTTTGAAGCCGCTGCCGGTGGCCGCGGCGGCCTGGGCAACGCCGCACTCGCATCGCGCGCCCGCAAGGCGCCCGGCTTCGCACTGCTCGGCGAGCGGGGCCAGTCCCGCGACCTGACACTCGAGCTCAAGACCGTCGCCGATGTCGGCCTGATCGGGTTCCCCTCGGCTGGGAAATCCTCACTGGTGTCTGCGATTTCGGCGGCCAAACCGAAGATCGCCGACTATCCGTTCACCACGCTGGTTCCCAACCTCGGTGTGGTCTCGGCGGGCGAGCACACTTTCACCGTCGCCGATGTGCCCGGTCTGATCCCGGGCGCATCCGAGGGCCGCGGCCTGGGCCTGGATTTTCTCCGGCACATCGAGCGGTGCGCTGTGCTGGTGCATGTCGTCGACTGCGCCACCACGGAACCGGGCCGCGACCCGATCTCCGACATCGCCGCGCTGGAAGCCGAACTCGCCGCGTATACGCCGACGCTGCAAGGGGATGCGGCCTTGGGCGACCTCGCCGAGCGGCCCCGGGCGGTGGTGCTCAACAAGATCGACGTGCCTGAGGCTCGTGAGCTCGCCGAATTCGTCCGCGACGAGATCGCCGAGCGTGGCTGGCCGGTGTTCTGCGTGTCGACGATCACCCGAGAAGGCCTGCAGCCATTGATCTTTGGGCTGTGGCAGATGATCTCGGCCTACCACGCCGCGCGGCCGCAAACCGTGCCGCGGCGGCCGGTGATTCGTCCGGTGCCGGTCGACGACAGCGGTTTCACTGTCGAACCCGACGGGCAGGGCGGTTTTGTCGTCAGCGGCGCGCGGCCCGAACGCTGGATCGGGCAGACCAACTTCGACAACGACGAAGCCGTGGGCTATCTGGCCGACCGGCTGGCGCGCCTCGGTGTCGAAGACGAACTGCTGCGGCTGGGCGCGCAACCCGGATGCGTGGTGACTATCGGAGACGTGACGTTCGACTGGGAGCCGCAAACCCCAGCGGGACAACAGGTCGCGATGTCGGGCCGGGGCACCGACGCGCGGCTGCAGCGCAGCGAGCGCGTCGGCGCCGCCGAGCGCAAGGCCGCCCGGCGTCAGCGCCGCGAACACGGTGACGACTCGTGAGCACACATCGCGACGCCATCCGCACCGCCCGCAGTCTCGTGGTCAAGGTCGGGACCAACGCGCTGACCACACCGTCGGGGGTGTTCGACGCCGGCCGGCTGGCCGGACTAGCCGACGCGATAGAAGCGCGAATGAAGGCGGGCACCGACGTCGTCATCGTGTCTTCGGGCGCCATCGCCGCCGGCATCGAACCGCTCGGATTATCCTGTCGCCCAAAAGATCTGGCGACCAAGCAGGCCGCGGCCAGCGTCGGGCAGGTCGCGCTGGTGAACTCATGGAGTGCGGCGTTCGCCCGGTACGGCCGCACGGTCGGGCAGGTGCTGCTGACCGCGCATGACATTTCGATGCGGTCCTCACACACCAACGCCCAGCGCACCCTGGACCGGCTGCGGGCGCTGCACGCGGTGGGCATCGTCAACGAAAACGACACCGTGGCCACCAACGAGATCCGCTTTGGCGACAACGATCGCCTTTCGGCGCTGGTGGCCCACCTGGTCGGCGCCGAGGCCTTGGTGCTGCTCTCCGACATCGACGGGCTCTACGACAGCGATCCCCGAAAAACCAAGGGGGCACGGCTTATCCCCGAGGTGGCCGGTCCGGCGGATCTGGACGGTGTGGTCGCCGGACCGGGCAGCGGCTTGGGTACCGGCGGAATGGCGTCAAAGGTGTCGTCGGCGCTGCTGGCCGCCGACGCCGGGGTCCCGGTGCTGCTGGCCGCCGCGGCCGACGCCGCGACCGCACTCACCGACGCCTCAGCCGGCACGGTATTTGCCGCGCGCCCCAACCGGATGTCGGCCCGGCGGTTCTGGCTGCGCTATGCCGCCGAGGCCGCCGGCTCGCTGACTCTCGACGAGGGCGCGGTGCGCGCAGTGGTGCGGCAACGCCGCTCGCTGCTCGCCGCGGGTATCACCGCGGTGTCGGGCCGGTTCTATGGCGGAGATGTCGTCGAATTGCGCGGCCCCGACGCGACCATGGTGGCCCGCGGTGTGGTCGCCTACGACGCGGCCGAGCTCGCCACCATGATGGGCCGGTCAACCTCCGAGCTGCCCGGGGAGCTGCGCCGGCCCGCAGTGCACGCCGACGACCTGGTTGCGTGTAAGAGTTAGCCTCAGCGCGCCTCAAGGCGCCTCAGAGCAGCCGAGTCGCTTTGAGATACAGAGCACCCCAAACGATCTCAGCCAGCGTGGCAGCCAGCTCCGCATCGTAGTCGCGCGGCTTTGCCGGTAGGTTCTGCTGGCAGGCCCGCTCGACCATCCAGGTCAGCGCACTGGCAGTGGTGGCCGGCGGCAGCTCACGGCGGATGGTGCCGTCGGCCTGGCCGTCCTCGATGACACGGGTCAATCGCTGCGAGATCGCGTTCAGCAGCTCGCGATAGGTCTGGCCCGTCACAGGATCGTAGGCGGCCATCTCGTTGAGAGCGACGAGCACCGGTTGATGACGCCGATAGCTTTCGATGATGCCGGCCATCGCGGCGCGCACGTCATCTGGATTGTGTCGCCGGGCCACCCGCCACCAGCGTTCAGCACCGCTAGCGAGATCGCCGAAGACCTGCCCGGCCAGGCGGCGAAGCAGATGACCCTTGTCTTCGAAATAGATGTAAAAGCTGGCGCGCGAAATACCCGCCTCGGTTGCGAGCCGATCCACGCTGAGTTCGGTGATGCTGGCGCCGTCGCGCATCAGCCGCTCGGTGGCGTCCAGCAGTCGGCGTTCGATCTGCTCGCGCCGATCGGCTCCACCAGGTCGGGCCGCGCGCCCTCGCACGCCGAGCGAACGACGTCGGAAAACTGCGCGGTGAAATTTTGGGTTGTCGGTCACACCGCGCCATCCGGCTCGCCGGTCTCGACCTCGACGAGCTGGGCCAGATAGCGGCTGTGCTCACCTCTGTCCTTGCGTGAAACCACCCCACGCGCGTTACCTACAAACGTACACTGCTTTCTGCGGTGTACCAAGCCGAATTCCCGAGTGGCTCAACGGTTTACGTGCCAAATATGCCTAAAAGATGTGCCTGTTCGACGGGCTGACTAGTTGCGCATAATGCGACCTACACCGGTAGGGTCCGCTCGGGTACCGCCTGGGGTTTGTCCAGCGACCTACGCCGCGGTGGTATGGCGTAGTTGTCGTGGCCCTTTTGGGGATTTGTGCGGCGGTCGCAATGGTCCTGGTCGGCATCCACCGGGTGATGGGGAAGTGACCCGGTAGGTCAGGTCAACCAACAGAAGCGCGGTGGTACAGCATGCCACCGCGTTTCTGCTTGTGTGCACCCACCCATGCCTTGCCAGCGGTCCTGGCCGGGTGCGACGGCGTCTATTGTGGCGTTGATTTTGCATTTTTTGCCCTTAATGCAGGCCCAACAACGTACCCTTCCGAAGAAAGGATTTCCTAGAAGGCGCGCATGAATTTATTCGTTGGGTGCCAGCATGTTCCGATTACTGCTGATCGCGTTCGCCCTGGCAGGCATCGCAGGCGGTGTGGCTTCAACCACCGGTGCGGTCTCGCCCATCGTCTCCCTGGGCTCGATAGCCGAGCCGCCGTATGACGATTGCCCGGCGGGCAGGCACCGGGCCAGAAGCGGTGATTGCGTTCCAAGTCCCAACAGCTCCGACGGCGACTCGTTAAAAGGACGGCCTCGAAGCAGAGTCGTTTCTTGGCGGTGCTGTTTGATCCCTGAGAACTGGGCAGCGGGCCGGGTGCGACCTTAGTGGAGGGTGCGAAATGTCGTTCGTGATCGCAGCACCGGAGATGGTGGCGTCGGCGGCTTCGGATTTGGCCGGTATCGGGTTAATGATCGGCGAGGCCAATGCGGCGGCGGTGGTCCCGACCACCGGGGTGATGGCAGCTGCTGCTGATGAGGTGTCGGCGGCGATTGCGTCGGTGTTTTCGAGCCACGCCAAGGACTTTCAGGCGCTGAGTGCGCAGGCGGCGGCGTTTCATTCCCAGTTTGTGCAGGCGTTGAACAGCACCGGGGCCGCGTATGTGGGCGCCGAGGCGGCTAATGCCTCGCCGTTGCAGGCCCTCCCGCAACCGTTGCATACCCTGAAGCACGACGTGTTGGGGGTGATCAATGCGCCCAGCGAGGCGCTGGTAGGACGCCCACTGATCGCCAACGGCGCCAACGGCGCCCCGGGAACCGGGCAAAACGGCGCACCCGGCGGGATGTTAATCGGCAACGGCGGTGCCGGCGGGTCCGGCGCACCCGGCCAAAACGGCGGTAACGGCGGGGCCGCCGGGCTATGGTTCGGCACCGGCGGCGCCGGCGGTGCCGGCGGGGCGGACATTGGAACCGGGGCCGGTAACGGCGGCGCCGGCGGCGCCGGCGCTTTCCTTTTCGGCCACGGCGGCAACGGCGGGGCTGGCGGGGTCAGCACCGGCGGCACCGGCGGCACCGGCGGCCTGGGCGGCACCGCCGCCGGCTTGCTCTACGGCATCGGCGGCATCGGCGGTACCGGCGGGGCCGGCACCTTCGGGGGTAACGGCGGAGTTGGCGGCATCGGCGCCATCCTCAACCTGGTCGGCATCGGCGCAAGCGGCGGCAGCGGCGGCAGCGGCGTTATCGCCGGCGGCACCGGCGGCACCGGCGGCTCGACCGTCAACCTACTCGGGCTCCTCCTTGATCCCGGGCTCGACGACGGCTACCTCTTCGGCGTCGGCGGCGACGGCGGGGCTGGCGGGGCCTGCACCGGCGGCTTCGGCGGCTTCGGCGGCTTCGGCGGCGAGGGCGGCATCCTCTTCGGCGTCGGCGGCAACGGCGGCGCTGGCGTGTCCGGTGCGGCAGAGGGCGGGTACGGCGGGTTCGGCGGCATCGGCGGCGCCCTCTCCGGCATCGGTGGCAATGGCGGCGCTGGCGGGTCCAGCGCCGCAGGGGGCGGGTACGGCGGGGGCGGCGGCTTCGGCTCCTTCCTCTACGGCTTCGGCGGCAACGGCGGCACTGGCGGCAACGGCGCCATCCCGGGCGCGGGCGGCCTCGCCGGCTTCGGGGGGTTGCTGTTCGGCCTGAGCGGGGCGAACGGGGCGCCCGGGTTGGCAACGTGAACTTAACGGACGGTCGGTCCCGCCCAAGCCACGCCGTTACAGGCTTTTCAGGATCTCCCGGGCCAGTGGCACCGTCTACGACGGGGTCTTGCCGACCTTGACCCCAGCCGCCTCCAAAGCCTTTTTCCTGGCGGCCGCGGTGCCCGATGAGCCAGACGCCATCGCTTCGGCGTGGCCCATCGTGTTGCCTTCGGGAGGGGTGAATCCGGCTTGGACACAACGGCCTTGATCAAGTCCGGCGCGCTCGTCGGCGTCACCGCCGATCTCACCGATCATCACGATGATCTTGGTGTCGGGATCCTTCTCGAAGGCCTCGATGGCGTCGATGTGGGTGGTCCCGATCACCGGGTCCCCGCCAAGCCGACAGAGATGGAGAACCCGAAATCGCGCAGCTCGTACATCATTTGGTAGGTCAGCGTGCCGGACGTGGACACCAGCCCGACCGGACCCGCGCCGGCGATATTGGCCGGGGTGATCAGACCAGCACTTGGCCCGGGGTCATGATGCCGGGACAGTTCGGGCCGATGATGCGGGTCTTGCCCCCTTGTCCAGGTTGTAGGCCCATACATAGTGTCCGGCCTTGGAATTCCCTCGGTGGCCCGGTACTAAGGGTCATCGACGCGCTCCACCGCCTGCCCAACCCCACGGTGATAGGCGTATGCGGGTCGAGATTCGTAGCGAAAACTATCTACCGCAGCAGCTATCTCGGGTCTGAACCCGGGGCGTGGCGGCCCCGCCAAACGCCCAGCGCAACCTATTGCGACATTTTCCGGAAACGTGAAGTCCCTGGTCCGGACAGCGATACGATCTGCGCCTACTGACTGATTCGGTGGCGATCGGTCGGTTGCCGTATTGGTTGGAGGCGTGATGTCGTTTGTGATCGCGGTGCCGGAAATGGTGACGGACGCGGCAACAAATCTGGCGAATATCGGTTCGGCGATCAGCGCGGCCAACGCGGCGGCGGCCGCCCCGACGTCGGCGGTGCTGGCCGCCGGCGGCGATGAGGTGTCGGCGGCCATCGCGACGCTGTTCGGCGCGCACGCGCAGGCCTATCAGGAGCTCAGCGCTCAGGCGGCGGCATTTCACCAGCGGTTTGTCCAGCTGGTGAATGCGGGCGCGGCCTCGTACGCCGGCGCCGAGGCCGCCAGTGCCAGACCGCTGGGGATCGTGGGACGGTTACTGCTCGACGTGATCAACGCGCCCACCAACCTGCTGCTGGACCGCCCGCTGATCGGCAACGGCAGCAACGGTGGGACTAACGCGCAAGGGGTTGGGACTCCCGGCGGGCCCGGTGGGATCTTGTACGGCAACGGTGGTACCGGTGGGAATGGCGTCGTCCCCGCAGCGCCCGGCGGTGCCGGCGGGAACGCCGGCCTATTGGGCAGCGGCGGGACCGGCGGGGCCGGTGGGTACGACGCGTCCGGCGGTGCCGGGGGCCGTGGTGGGTGGCTGTGGGGCAACGGCGGCATCGGCGGGATCGGCGGGTCTCTCGCTGTTGGCGGTCCCGGCGGGTACGCCGTCCTGTGGGGCAACGGCGGGACGGGCGGGACCGGTGGGGCACTTGCGGCCGGCGGTCTCGGCGGCCGCGGCGGGTCGCTGGTCGGCAACGGCGGCACGGGCGGCACCGGCGGGGTCGCGGGTGGTGCCGGCGGCCTCGGCGGCTCCGGCGGCATGTTGGGCGCACACGGCGTCGCTGGCGTCACCGGTGGTGCACCCACCGTCCCGCTGTTTGAGATCGGCGACCGCGAGATAGCAATCATCTCCGTCGGCGGTGGACCGAGTGCGCTGGTGCTGGTTGACACCGGGTCCACTGGTCTTTTAGTCCCACCCCAAGACGTCAATCCACAGTGGCTCGGCGCGCCCACCGCGACGGGTCAGGAGGCCATGTACGGCAACAGCGTGCTTTTTGCGACCGAAACCTACAACACGTATACAACAACGGTGAATTTCGGGAATGGAATCATCACCGCGCCGACCACCGTTGGTGTCATCACCTCGTTTTCGGTGACGAATAATGGTGTTACAACCAATTATTCGCCCACGGAAGGAGCTCCCGTGATGGGTATTGGGGTGGATACCGGGTTCCCGTACAACCCCCCGACCCCCGGGCCGCTCTCCACTAGCCCTTTGCAAGCGTTGCCCGGCAACCTCGGTCAAGGTGTGCTCATCAACAACCCCGGGGGTGTGCTGGAGTTCGCTGCCACCAACCCGCTACCGTCCTACGCTTCGGTTACCGGAGCGCCGTGTCCGACTACCCCCTCCACAGGCCTGGGGGTAACGATCACTGCCCCTAACGGGACTGTAGGTGTCGGAACCACCGGAACTACTAACCCAACCTTTAATCCTAGTATTCCGGGGGGCGCGTTTATCGATTCCGGTGGCTTATACGGATTGGTCCAGCAAGACCTTCTCCCGTCCAGTCAGGCCGGCGACGCCTACGTGCCAGCGGGAGATGTTATTAGGGTCTACACCAACAGCACCGATACGACGCTGCTGTACGAGTACACGGTGACCGGTACGGGCCTCACAGAAGTTGTGCCAACCGGCTCTGAATTTAATACCGGGGTTTTTCCTTTCTCGGGGCTCGGCGGCACTCTGGTCGGCCCCACCGGTGCCGCCGAGCCCACCGGCATACCGATCTACCTCTCGTACAGCCCCAGCGGTACCGGGATGATGTACTTCGATACCTGAGCACGGCATCGGTAAGCCATTTAAGGCGCGCTGCGGCAAGAATGGAAACTTAGCTCAGGGGGCCAGGGACCGGGCCGACTGGTTGCCGAAACACAAAAACCCATTTTCCGGTCAGCCCCCAGTCCCTCCGGGTGACGCCTCGCAGGCGTGAAAAATGGGGTCGGGTCGCCTGCCGACGCCGACGTTTCCTTGGGTCGTGTGAGCCCGTGGGTCAGCCTGGCGCCGGGGCCCGACCTAGAAGGGTCACGCACTGTTGCTTCGAGCACGCCGATCAGAATTTCGGTTTCCCTTGACCGAGGCCCCCAGGCGACCCGCCCTAGTGAAGTGGAAACGATTGGAGGACAACGAAAAGTGCAGCCAGAAGTGGCGGAGATCCCAGACGCCGAACACGAGCTGCTGGTAGCGCGGGTGGCCGCGATCGACGTGGCCAAAGCCTCCGGCAAGGTGTGCGTACGACTGCCGGGGCAGGCAGGGCGGCGGGTCAGCCGGGTATGGGACGTGGCCGCGACCAGCGGCGCGGTCAGCGAGCTGGCCGAGCAGCTGGTCGGGCAGGGCATCGAGAAGGTCACCGTCGAATCAACGTCGGACTACTGGCGGATCTGGTACTACCTGCTGGAAGCGGCGGGGCTGTCGGTGCAGCTGGTCAACGCCCGCGATGTCAAAAACGTCCCCGGCCGAGCCAAAACGGACAAACTCGACGCTGTCTGGCTGGCCAAGCTGACCGAAAAGGGCCTGCTGCGGCCCAGTTTCGTGCCGCCAGCGCCGATCCGGCGATTGCGCGACTACACCCGGCTGCGCACCGATCTCACCCACGACCGTTCCCGGCAGGTGCAACGGCTGGAGAAACTACTCGAAGACGCCCTGATCAAGCTGTCGGCGGTGGCCACCGACATCACCGGCGTTTCCGGGCGCGCCATGATCGAGGCGCTGATCGCCGGACAGCGCGATCCCAAGGTGCTCGCCAACCTGGCACGCGGGAGGATGAAGACCAAACACTCGGCCTTGGTCGCCGCCCTCGATGGCCGGTTCGATGACCATCACGGCGAACTGGCCCGGATGCTGCTGGACCAGATCGATGCCCTGACCACCCAGATCGACGCCTTGACCGCCCGCATCGACGAGTTGCTGGCCGCGATGCCCGACGCCCAGCCCGGCGACTCGCATCCCGGCGGCCCAACCTCCGGTCCATCGATCGGCACCGTGTCCGACGCCGCACTGGGCGCCGTGGATCGCCTCGACGAGATTCCTGGCATCGGGCCGCACATCGCGCAGGTGATCCTTGCCGAGATCGGGCTCGATATGAGCAGGTTCCCCACCCCGGCCCACCTGGTGTCGTGGGCCAAACTGTGTCCGCGCACCATTCAGTCCGGCCCGCTCACCCGCGGCGGCAAGACCGGCAAGGGCAACCCCTACCTCAAGGGCGCACTCGGCGACGCCGCCGCTGCGGCCGCCAAGACCAACACCTTCCTGGGCGAACGCTACCGGCGCATTGTCAAACGCCGCGGCAAACTCAAAGCCCTGGTCGCGGTCGCCCGCTCCATCCTCGTCATCATCTGGCATCTGTTGATCGACCTCACCGCCCGCTTCCACGACCTCGGCTCTGACTACCACACCCGCCGCATCGCCCTCGATCGCCGGATGCGCAACCACGTCGCCCAACTGACCGCAATGGGCTATCGCGTCACCCTCGAACTCGCTGCCTAACCCAAATACACAGTCTCGCAATCTAACCCGGATCTGATCCGCAGGCTCCCCCGGGCGCCTTCGGCCTGCCCACTCACCTTGGGTATTTTTCCGATCAGTCACTCTGGCCCCTGGCGGGGCCGCGCAAAAAGGGTGAAAACTGGGCCCTGGGTCGCCCGGGCGACGTCGAAACCACCTTGGTGCGCGAGAGCCCGTTGATCAGTCGGACGCGGGAGCCTCGGGAGCG
>DATJBA010000065.1:0-14379 GCA_035515675.1 Mycobacterium sp. | reverse complement strand
GACGTGGTGCCCGACGACGTGGAAACGCTGGAGCAACTGCCTGGTGTCGGCAGCTACACTGCCCGCGCGGTCGCCTGCTTCGCCTACGGCAAGCGGGTGCCGGTCGTCGACACGAACGTCCGCCGCGTGATGGCCCGTGCGATGCGTGGCGAAGCGGACGCGGCGTCGAACGGGCGTGACCTCGCAGAGCTGGCCCGGATTCTGCCGAAAGACGCTATGGCGCCGCGTTTTTCGGTGGCGCTGATGGAGCTCGGCGCGACCGTCTGCACTGCCCGGTCACCGCGCTGCGGGCTGTGCCCGCTGTCGGCGTGCGCCTGGCGCGCCGCGGGCCATCCGCCGTCTGCCATGCCCGTTCGTCGCACCCAGGCATATGCGGGGACCGACCGACAGGTGCGCGGTCGGCTGCTGGATGTGCTGCGCCGCAACAACTCTCCGGTCACCCACACCGAGCTGGACGTCGCGTGGCTGACCGACACCGAGCAGCGTGACCGGGCGCTGGCCTCACTGCTCGCCGACGGCCTCGTCGAACACACAGCAGACGGCCGATATGGGTTGACCGGCGATGAGCCGCTTGCGCGAAGAGCAGAATACAGCGAGAACGCCTGATGCTCAGGCTGACTCCTGGCCCGACGTGCCGGCACAGGCGAACCGGCGCCGGTAATCCGACGGAGTGACACCGACCAGCCTGCGGAAGTGGTGGCGCAGCAGAGTCGCGGTGCCGAAGCCGGACCGCTCTGCGATGCGGTCGACGTCGAGGTTGGTTTCCTCGAGCAGCCGTCGCGCGTACAGCACCCGTTGCTCCGTCACCCACTGCATCGGGGTGGTGCCGGTCTCGTCGACGAAACGTCGCGCGAAGGTGCGCCCCGACATGTTGGCTCGCCGGGCCATCGCCGCCACGGTGTGGGGCTTGTCGAGATTGACCAGAATCCAGTCCAATTGCGGCGCGAACCCCGACGAGCAGTGCACCGGAACCGGCTGCGAGATGTATTGCCGCTGACCGCCATCGCGCTGCGGGGGCACAACCATCCGACGGGCGATGAGGTTCGTGATCCTGCTGCCCAGTTCGCGCCGCACCAGGTGCAGGCACGCGTCGACGCCCGCCGCCTTACCGGCGCTGGTGATCAGGTTCCCGTCGTCGACGAACAGCACGTTCCGGTCGACCTTGGCTGTCGGATACATGCGCGCCAGCTCGTCGGCGCGCATCCAGTGGGTCGTGCACCGTCGACCGTCGAGCAGCCCTGCCGCACCGGCGATGAACGCGCCTGTGCATATCGTGAGGATGGTGGATCCCGCCGCTGCCGCGGCCCGCAGCGCACGCAGCGCCTCAGGCGGGTACGGGTGCGCGCCGACAGCGGGTTTGGCCGACGGAACGGCAACTAGGTCCGCGCCGGCCAGTCCGTCGAGGCCGTGCTCCGGCACGATTTGCACACCGACCGAGGTGCTGAGCGGTTCACCGGCCTGTGGTCCGCACACCCGCAACCCGAAATTCGGCACACCGTCCGGCGCGCCGTCGCTACCGAACACCTCGCAGACCGTGCCGAACCCGAAGACTGCCAGGTTGTCCAGGGCGAGCACTGCCACCGATTTGAGCATGGCAGTATTTTAACGCCTTCGATCGTTCCTGCCACTATCCGCACCCGCTTCGAGCACCAGCCGCCCTGGCCTGCGTCAGGCGCGCTGGGCGAGCATCGCCAGAAACCCGGCGATGGCGCCGCGGTAGACGTCGGGAGCCTCGTCATGGACCAGGTGACCCGCGTCTTCCACCTTGAGATAATCTGCGCGATAGCCTGATTCGTACATCTGACGCATCTGTCCACACGGTGTCACAGAGTTCCCTGCCTCGATGAGCAGAGTCGGCACCCGTACCGCCTGCCACTGGTGCCAGTAACCCTGGCGCCCCCATTCGGCGGCGATCTCGATCCACCGCTCGACGTGGCCGTGCAACCGCCACCCGCTGGAGGTGCGGTCGAACGCGTTCAGAAAGTACTGCCCTGCGACCGGCCCGAACTGGTCGATCACCTGTTGGGCGGATGCGAAATCCACCGGCAGCGCCTGCAGCCACGGCTCCCACGGGCCGGTGGTACGCCCACGGAAATCGGGCGCCATGTCTTCGACGACCAGCGCGGCGACCAGCTCGGGCCGCTCGGCGGCCAGGCACCACCCGTGTAGCGCGCCCATCGAGTGTCCGATCACCGTTGCCGGGCGGTCCAGCGCCGCTATCGCATCGGCCAAGTCGGCAACGAAGTGTTCCGTGCTGATCGGGTACGGGTCCGCGACGTCTCGCCCCCGGTGCCACGGCGCGTCATAGGAGTAGACCCGGCCGAGGCGCGTGAGCCACGGCACCTGCCGGGTCCAGGTCCTGCCGCGACCCATCAGACCGTGGACGAGCACCAACGGTTCGCCGCGACCGCCGTGGTCGATCAGGAGATGAGGCGCTGAGCGCCCGGGCGAAGAACAGCCGCTGGTGGTCACCGCCCTATCTTCCATCGCCGGGCCGCACGGTAGCCTGACGGCATGACCGTGGTGAAGATCAACGCAATCGAGGTACCGCCGGACGCCGGTCCGGAGCTGGAGAAGCGGTTCGCTCACCGGGCGCACGCGGTCGACAATCAGCCCGGGTTTCTCGGCTTTCAGTTGCTGCGGCCGGTCAAGGGCGAGAACCGCTACTTCGTGGTGACACAGTGGGAATCCGAAGAGGCGTTCCAGGCCTGGGCATCCGGCCCGGCCGTGCACGCCCACGCGGGCGAGCGAGCGAATCCGGTGGCGACGGGGGCGACGTTACTTGAGTTCGAGGTTGTGTTGGACGTTGCCGGCGCGGACGCCAAGGCGTAGCTCGGCGGGCGCTACGCCAAGGCGTAGCTCGGCGGGCGCTGTGCCAGGGCGTACCGCAGGCGGGGCGCGTCAACGCGCGATGGCGTCCGTCGCCGCGGTCGCGATGGCAGGCGCCCTGGTCTGCGGATGCTCTACGCCGTCCGCGTCGCCGATGAGCGGCGGCACTGGGGAGAAGTTCAACACCAGCACGCCGGTTGGTCTGCGGGCCAAGCAGATCGTTGACATGCTGAATTCGGACTGGCCGATCGGCCCGGTGAGCGTGCGCACGCTGGCGGCTGAAAAGCAGGTCGACGACATCGGCACGACGATGGACGGCCTGTGGTGGGACCGGCCGTACACCGTTGCCGGCGTCGACCTCCACGCCGCGCAGGCGACGCTGCATCTCATCACCTCGTTCGGTGCCCGGCAGGACATCGACATCCACACCGATGACCAGACGATGGTCGACCGGTTCGACGTCGAGCTGCAAAAACCCAGCATCAAGTCATGGGCGGACGTCGACGCCGAGCTCAAGAAATCCAGTGCCCGCTATTCGTATCAGGTCGCGAAAGTCAGCGACAACCGATGCGAACCGGTCGCCGGGACGAACACCGCCGAATCGCTGCCGCTCGCTTCGATTTTCAAGCTGTACGTGCTCTACGCGGTCGCTGACGGCGTGAACAGCGGCACGGTGTCGTGGAACGACAGGCTCACGATCACCGGCCGGGCCAAGGATGTCGGCTCCTCGGGCCTGGACAAACTGCCGCCCGGCGCACAGGTGACGGTGCGCACGGCCGCGGACAAGATGATTGCGACAAGCGACAACATGGCCACCGATCTGTTGATCGGTCGGGTCGGCACCCCGGCCGTCGAACACGCGCTGGTCGAGGCCGGTCACCACGACCCGGCCAGCATGACGCCGTTCCCCACCATGCACGAGTTGTTCTCGGTCGGGTGGGGCAAGCCCGATCTTCGGGAGCAATGGAAGCGGGCGGTGCAATCCGGCGGGCCGCAGGGCCGCGCCCGGCTGCTGCAGCAGACGAATGCGCGTCCCTACCAACCGGATCCGGCGCGCACCCACACGCCCGCCTCCGGCTACGGAGCGGAGTGGTACGGCAGCGCGGAAGATATTTGCCGGGTGCACGCGGCGCTGCAGAGCGGTGCGGTGGGTGCCGCCGCGCCCGTCAAGGAGATCATGTCGCAGATCCCCGGCATCGACCTTGACCCGCAGCAGTGGCCGTATGTCGGCGCCAAAGCCGGCAATCTGCCCGGCGACCTGACGTTCAGCTGGTACGCGCTCGACCACACCGGCCAGGCGTGGGTGGTCAGCTTCCAGTTGAACTGGCCCCGCTACCACGGTTCCAGCGCGGGTTCCTGGCTGTTGTCGATCGCCGAGCAAGCCTTCGCGATGCTGCCCTGATCCGCAGGCTCAGCCCTCGGCAACGAAGACAGGATCCGCGTTATTCGGTCGCGGCCGCGCTGTGCGTGCCCGCCGCCCCCGCCTTCGCCAGGTCCGGCCCGGCCGTCTTGGCCGGCTTGCGCGCTCCGGTGAACGTGAACACCGCGTCCTCGCCCGCACCCGTGCCGTCCCAGTTCTCGACGTCGACGGTGACGAGCTGGCCCGGTCCGACCTCCTCGAAGAGGATTTTCTCCGACAGCTGGTCCTCGATCTCCCGCTGGATGGTCCGCCGCAATGGCCGCGCACCCAGCACCGGGTCGAAACCGCGCTTGGCCAGCAGCGCCTTGGCCTTGTCCGTCAGCCGCAGCGCCATGTCCTTGCTCTTCAGCTGCTTCTCGACGCGGCTCACCATCAGGTCGACCATCCGGATGATCTCTTCCTGGGTCAGCTGGTGGAAGACGATGATGTCGTCGATGCGGTTGAGGAACTCGGGCCGGAAGTGCTTCTTCAGCTCGTCGTTGACCTTCTGCTTCATCCGCTCGTAGTTGTTATCACCGCCGCCCTGGGTGAAGCCGAGGCCCACGGCCTTCGAGATGTCGGCAGTGCCCAGGTTGGACGTGAAGATCAGCACGGTGTTCTTGAAGTCGACCGTGCGGCCCTGACCGTCGGTCAGCCGCCCGTCCTCGAGGACCTGCAACAGGCTGTTGTAGATCTCCTGGTGCGCCTTTTCGATCTCGTCGAACAGCACCACGGAAAACGGCTTGCGCCGCACCTTCTCGGTGAGCTGGCCGCCCTCCTCGTAGCCGACGTATCCCGGCGGGGCGCCGAACAACCGCGACGCGGTGAACCGGTCGTGGAACTCGCCCATGTCGATCTGGATGAGTGCGTCGTCGTCGCCGAACAAGAAGTTGGCCAGCGCCTTGGACAGTTCGGTCTTACCGACGCCGGAGGGGCCGGCGAAGATGAACGAGCCCGACGGGCGCTTAGGATCCTTCAGTCCGGCGCGGGTCCGGCGGATGGCCTTGGAGACGGCCTTGACGGCGTCCGTCTGGCCGATGATCCGCTTGTGGATCTCCTCTTCCATGCGCAACAGCCGGGTGGTCTCGGCCTCGGTGAGCTTGAACACCGGTATGCCGGTCCAGTTACCCAGCACCTCGGCGATCTGCTCGTCGTCGACCTCGGCGACCACGTCGAGATCGCCGGAACGCCACTGCTTTTCGCGCTCAGCTCGCTGGGCCACCAGTTGCTTCTCCCGGTCGCGGAGGCTGGCCGCCTTCTCGAAGTCCTGGGCGTCGATCGCCGATTCCTTCTCCCGGCGCGCCTCGGCGATTTTCTCGTCGAACTCACGCAGGTCTGGTGGGGCGGTCATCCGGCGAATCCGCATCCGGGCCCCCGCCTCGTCGATCAGGTCGATCGCCTTGTCAGGCAGGAACCGGTCGTTGATGTAGCGGTCAGCCAAGGTGGCTGCGGCCACGATCGCACTATCGCTGATCGACACCCGGTGGTGGGCCTCATAACGGTCCCGCAGACCTTTGAGGATCTCGATGGTGTGCTCCACCGTCGGCTCCCCCACCTGCACCGGCTGGAAGCGGCGCTCAAGTGCGGCGTCCTTCTCGATGTACTTGCGGTATTCGTCGAGGGTGGTGGCGCCGATGGTCTGCAGCTCGCCGCGTGCCAGCTTGGGCTTGAGGATCGACGCGGCGTCGATCGCGCCCTCGGCGGCACCGGCGCCCACCAGCGTGTGCAGCTCGTCGATGAACAGGATAATGTCACCGCGGGTGTTGATCTCCTTGAGCACCTTCTTCAGGCGCTCCTCGAAGTCACCGCGGTAACGGCTACCCGCCACCAGCGATCCGAGGTCCAGGGTGTAGAGCTGCTTGTCCTTCAGCGTCTCGGGAACCTGGCCGTGCACGATGGCCTGCGCCAGGCCTTCGACGACAGCGGTCTTGCCGACACCGGGCTCCCCGATCAGCACCGGGTTGTTCTTGGTGCGCCGGGACAGAACCTGCATCACCCGCTCGATTTCCTTCTCGCGGCCGATGACGGGGTCCAACTTGCCCTCGATCGCGGCGGCCGTCAGGTTGCGCCCGAACTGATCGAGCACCAACGAGGTGGACGGGCTGCCCGATTCGCCGCCGCGGCCACCGGTCCCGGCTTCTGCGGCCTCCTTACCCTGGTAGCCCGACAGCAGCTGAATCACCTGCTGGCGCACCCGGGTCAGCTCGGCACCAAGCTTGACTAGGACCTGGGCGGCCACACCCTCACCCTCTCGGATCAGGCCCAGCAAAATGTGCTCGGTGCCGATGTAGTTGTGGCCGAGCTGCAGCGCCTCGCGCAAGCTCAGCTCGAGAACCTTCTTGGCGCGCGGGGTGAACGGGATGTGCCCCGACGGCGCCTGCTGGCCCTGGCCGATGATCTCCTCGACTTGGCTGCGGACGCCCTCCAGCGAAATCCCCAGCGACTCCAGCGACTTCGCTGCAACGCCTTCGCCCTCGTGGATCAGACCCAACAGGATGTGCTCAGTGCCGATGTAGTTGTGGTTGAGCATCCGGGCCTCTTCTTGCGCCAAGACGACGACCCTGCGGGCACGGTCGGTAAATCTCTCGAACATCGGCGGTTACCTGCTCTCCCTCATCATCGGTATAACCCAACTACCGGTCCAGTGGGACCGGAACCGCGTACCTACCATCTACTGTAATGGTCGGCCTGCCAGGGTTGCTAACCTTGCGGTTCCTTGCTGTTCAAGACCGCTCGACCTACCTGGGCAATCCCCTGTGGAAACAGAGCCGTAACTGCAGCAACGAGGAAACCCACCGAATCATTTCCGCTGTCGCGAGCGATCATTTCGCCACCAGCGAAAATGACCAAACAACCGGCGCCCAAGGCTTCGAGCCCGGTAAGCGGTTTGTCAGGTCGCCGCGTGGAATGCGTCGATGATTTCGGCCGGGATGCGGCCACGCGTCGACACGTTGTGCCCGTTTCGACGAGCCCATTCCCGGATCGCGGCGCTCTGCTCGCGGTCGATCGCACCACGGCCGCGCCCAGAGCCGGAACGCCCACGTCGCCGACCGCCGACACGACGGCCGGCTGCCACCCATTGCTTCAGATCCCCGCGAAGTTTCGCGGCATTCTTGGACGAAAGGTCAATCTCATAGGTCACCCCGTCAAGCCCGAATTCGACCGTTTCGTCGGCTGCGCCCGCACCGTCGAAATCATCGACCAAGGTAACGGTCACTTTCTTCGCCATTAGCTCACCCTCGCGTTTCGTCCTGAGCAGTTGCCGAGCAGATTGGATGGAACTCCCCGGTCACCAATGTGCCATAAGAACGCAGCATACTCAATCTGGAAGCAAGACGCACAGTTCAACTTTCAACTCGAGTGCGGCCGAACAATCGGGAACAAAACTGTCTCTCTAATTGACAGCCCGGTCAAAGACATCAACAACCGATCGACACCCATTCCGGTTCCGGTGCACGGCGGCATCCCATACTCCAGGGCAGCCAGAAAGTCTTCGTCAAGCACCATGGCCTCGTGGTCGCCGGCGGCCGCAGCGCGGGCTTGTTCGGCGAATCTCTCGCGCTGCACGACCGGATCGTTTAATTCGGAGTAACCGGTGGCCAGTTCGATGCCGCGCAAGTATAGGTCCCACTTCTCGGTTACACCCGGGATACTGCGGTGCGCGCGGGTCAAAGGCGTTGTCTCGACTGGGAAATCCTTGACAAAGGTGGGCGCGATCAGGGTGTTGCCCACTGTGTGCTCCCATAGTTCCTCGACGAGTTTGCCGTGCCCGTAGCTGATCTCCAAGCCGAGCCGATCCGCGATCACACGAAGCCGATCGACCGTCGTCGCGGGTGTGATCTCTTCACCGAGTGCCGCCGACAGCGACGGATACATTTCTATCGACGCCCATTCTCCGTCTATGTCGTAGACGCTGCCGTCTGGCAGCGGCAGTTGTCTGGTTCCGATCGCCTCGTCGGCCACCTCTTGAATAAGCTCCCGGACCATGACGGCCGAAACATCATAGGTTCCGTAGGTCTGGTAGGTCTCCAACATGCAGAATTCCGGAGAATGGGTCGAATCGGCACCTTCGTTTCGGAACACCCGATTTAGTTCGAAGACCTTGTCGAAACCACCGACGACGCAGCGCTTGAGGAACAGTTCCGGTGCGATCCGCAGGTAGAGATCGATGTCGAGAGCATTGGAATGTGTGATGAACGGCCGCGCTGCTGCGCCACCGGCCAGCGTCTGCAACATAGGGGTTTCGACTTCGAGGAACCCGCGCCGTTCCAGTGCATTGCGTATCGCGCGGACAACGGCGATTCTCTGACGGGCCACAATGCGCGCTTGGGGACGGACGATCAGGTCGACATAACGCTGCCGGACCCGCGACTCTTCGCTCATCTCCTTGTGCGCGACAGGCAGCGGCCGCAACGCCTTGGACGCCATCTGCCAGGAGTCGGCAAGAACGGACAATTCGCCGCGTCGTGAGCTGATCACGTTGCCGTGCACATAAACGATGTCGCCGAGATCGACGTCGGCTTTCCATGCGTCGAGGGGAACCTGGCCGACCTTGTCGAGGCTGAGCATCACTTGCAGGCTGGTACCGTCGCCGTCCTGCAGCGTCGCAAAGCACAGTTTTCCGGAGTTGCGCGCGAATATCACCCGACCTGCGACGCCGACGATGTCATCGGTCGCGGTGTCGATCGCCAGGCCGGGGTGGGCGGCGCGCACCTGCGCCAGCGTATGGGTGCGCTCGATAGCAACCGGGTAGGGTTCACGACCCTCCGCCAACAGGCGAGCGCGCTTGTCCCGGCGAATGTGGAACTGCTCGGGAATTGTGGACTCCCCGTTCGGGCCATTCGGGGAGGCGCCCGGCGCGTCGGCAGAGTTCACGACGTGCCAGCTTAAATGACCTCGCGCGGGTGACCCGCCAGAGGCACGACGCCCTGGACCGTCAGCGTGCAGTCTTCAGCCGGCCGCGCTGGGCGTCTCGGTTGCGTTCGAAGACCAGTCCCAGCCCATGCAGAGTCAGGTGCTGGTCGTAGCGGTTGACGGTGTGCAGTTCGGGCAGCAGCAGCGGCGCGGTGTGTCCGGTGGCCACGATCGCAACGTCGTCGCCGGAAAATCCGTCCACGTCCTCGCGGATGCGCTGGACTAAACCGTCGACCAGCCCGGCGAAGCCGAACACCGCGCCCGCCTGCATGCATTCGACGGTGTTCTTGCCGACCACCGAACGTGGGCGGGCCAATTCGACGCGACGCAGTGCCGCGGACCGGGCCGCGGCGGCATCGGAAGAAACCTGCACGCCGGGCGCAATGGCGCCGCCGAGAAACTCGCCTTGGGCCGACACCACGTCCACGCAGATCGAGGATCCGAAATCGACGACGATGGCGGCACTACCGAACTTGTGAAACGCCGCCAGGCAGTTGACGATCCGGTCGGCGCCCACTTCTTTCGGATTGTCGACCAGCAGCGGGATGCCGGTGCGTACCCCCGGCTCGATCAGCACGCGTGGCACCGACGGCCAGTACTGGTCGAGCATGATCCGCACCTCGTGCAGCACCGACGGGACCGTGGACAGGGCGGCGGCGCCGGTCAGCCGCTCGGAATCGTCGCCGATCAGGCCGTCGATGGTCAGCGCCAGTTCATCCGCAGTGACCTCGGATTCGGTACGAATGCGCCATTGCTGCACGACCTTTGCGTGCTCTTTGGATCCAGATAGTAGTCCGACGACGGTGTGCGTGTTGCGGACGTCGATAGCCAGCAGCACGGCTACCGCGCACTCATCCGGGGCGCTACCAGCTCGGCCGCGTCAGCGGGCACGAAAGCCGGATCGCAGCCCAAGTCGATCGGCTTGTTGTCGGCGTCGACGAATACAATCCGCGGCTGGTAGGCGCGCGCCTCTGCCTCCTCCATGGTCGCGTACGCGATCAGGATCACCAGATCGCCCGGGTGAACGAGATGCGCTGCGGCACCGTTGATTCCGATCACCCCAGTTCCGCGCTCGCCGGTGATCGCGTAGGTGACCAGCCGGGCACCGTTATCGATGTCGACAATGGTCACCTGTTCGCCTTCGAGCAGGTCCGCAGCGTCCATCAACTCGGCGTCGACGGTCACCGAGCCGACGTAGTGCAGGTCGGCCTGCGTGACGGTGGCGCGGTGGATCTTCGACTTCAGCATCGTCCGTAACATCAGTTCCTCCAACGTGATTCATGAGCTCGACTGCCCGACTCTCCCCCGCCTCGGGCCCCCCAGCGCGGCCCGCATCGTCGTCGGGCGATGCGCGTCCGGCCCCACAGGTGCCGGCGTAGGTCCGACTGCTCCCACTTCGATCGCGATGTTGTCCAGCAGTCTGGTGGTGCCCAGCCGGGCAGCGACCATCAGCCGGCCAGGTCTGTTGGCCCGCAGCGGACCAAGCTCTGCATCGCGCAGCTGTAGGTAATCGACCTCGAGTGCGGGCACGGCGTCGAGCACCGCGCGGGCGGCGTCCAGCGCGGCCTCTGCGCCGGCCGATGCGGCATGCACCCCCGCCGTCAGCGCCGCGGAAAGCGTCCCGGCCAATTCGCGCTGCACCGGGTCCAGGTAGCGGTTGCGTGACGACATCGCCAGCCCGTCGCCTTCCCGCACGGTCGGCACCCCAACCACGGCAACGTCGACGTTCAAGTCGGCGACCATCTGCCGAATCAGGACCAGCTGCTGGTAGTCCTTCTCGCCGAAGAACACCCGGTCGGGACGCACGATCTGCAGCAACTTCAGCACCACGGTCAGCACGCCGGCGAAATGAGTTGGCCGGGGGCCGCCTTCGAGCTCGGCAGCCAACGGACCGGGGTGCACGGTGGTGCGCAGACCGTTGGGATACATCGCTGCGGCGGTTGGCGCGAACACAATCTCGACATCTTCGCCGCGTAGCACCGCCAGGTCCTCCTCGAGGGTCCGGGGGTAGGCGTCGAGGTCTTCTCCGGCGTCAAATTGCAGCGGATTGACGAAGATCGAGACCACAACCACCGAGCCGGGGACCCGCTTGGCAGCGCGCACCAGGGCAAGGTGCCCGTCGTGCAATGCGCCCATGGTGGGCACCAACATCACCCGCCGGCCGGTGTGGCGCAGCGCGCGGCTGACATCTGTCACATCGCGCGGCGTCGAATACACATTGAGTTCGCCTGCCTTGAAGCCGGGCGAGCTGCCTAGTTTCATCGCGCGAGAACCTCGACGACGTCCTCGGGAGCATGTGCGCGCTGGGCGGTCCGCAGGGCGTTCACCCGGTACGCCTGAGCCAGTTCCGGGTCCACCCGGGCCAGCGCGGCCAGATGCCCGGCAACCGCGGCCGCGTCACCACGGGCGACCGGCCCGGTGAGCGCGGCCTGGCCGCGTTGCAGGGTGTTCTCCAGCGCCGCCCGGGCCAGCGGCCCGACGATGCGTTCGGCGATGCCGCCCGGCTGGTCGTCGACAATTTGTTGGCCGAGCAGCTCGCCACCGCGCAGCGCGGCCCGCAACGCCTCCAGCGCGTCGGCGAGCACGGCCACGATGTGGTTGCCCGCATGTGCGAGGGCGGCATGATAGAGCACCCGGGCGTTCTCGCGGACACAGAACGGCTCCCCGCCCATCTCCAGGACCAGCGACTGCCCGATCGCGTACCCGACATCGTCGGCCGCGGTGATCCCGAAGCAGGTGTCCGGCAGCCTGCTGATGTCCTCGTCGGAGCCGGCGAAGGTCATCGCCGGGTGAATCGCCAGCGGTATGCAGCGGGGCGTCAGCGGCGCGAGAATACCGATGCCGTTGGCACCGGACGTGTGCGCCACGATCGTGCCGGGCCGCACCGCCGAAGTCGCGGCCAAGCCCGACACCAGACCGGCGAGTTCACTGTCGGGCACCGCCAACAACAGCAGCTCAGCGCTGGCGGCGACGTCCGGCGGCGGCAACACGGGGGTATCGGGCAGCCGACGCTGCGCCCGCTGCCGCGACGCGTGCGAGATGGCGCTGCACGCCACCACGACATGATCGGCGCGCTCCAGCGCGACACCGAGGGCGGAGCCTACCCGGCCGGCCGAGATGATCCCCACCTTGAGCCTGGCCGGGCGCAAACCGTCGAGCTGCATCATCGCAGACGACCTCACATGTATCTTCGTTCGTTCCGGTCCCATGCTTGAGTAGTCTCAGGGGTACCGGACGGTCACTAAGACTGTAGTCGATTTGCGGGGCAGCACCCAATGGGAGGAAGCTCCCAGCTCAAGCTTCACGGCCCTCACGTCTTAGGCGCCGGCCACCTCCGGACCGCTGGACCTGCAGCCGCGCCAAAAGGTCGGCAACCGACTGACCACCGGTTTGCGGGCCTTCCCCCGATCCATCCAACCCGTCCGACAAGGGGTCCGCGCCGCGGTGCCGGGGCGCGGGCTCGGGAGGTGGCGGCGGTGCTGCCGGGGCCTCCTTCATGGCCGCGAAGTTGCGCACGCCATGGTCGACGTACTCCGCCGAATGGCGCGACCGCGCCCGGCGACCAGACTCGCTATGCGGCCGCCGGGGCGCCGGCGCGACGGGCGAGCCATCCACGGGTTCGTCGGGGCCGGAATGCCGGGCACGCCGGCGCCGGCCCGAAGTCTCGCCAGGCGTTGTACTGGGAAGATCGCCGCCGGCCCAGTGACTGCCCGGTGTTCCAGGGGGCAACCACTGTCCGTCTGCGACAACCGGCTCCCAATCCTGCATCTGCGGTTCCGGTTGGGGCTGTGGCTCTGGCGCGGGTGGTGGTCCGGCCGGTGCTGATGGCGGTGGCGGCGGCCGATCAAGAGGTTCGAATCGCGGCTCGGGCTCCGGCTGAGGGGCCGTCGACGCGTCCTCTGGTTGGGCAAAGTACGGGGCCTCTTGCCCGGCGTCAGATTCAAGACCGACACGCTCCCGTGGCGGCAACAGCGGTTCCTCGGGCACGTCAATGATCGCAGTCTCGTCGGCGCGGCTATCAGTGCGGCTGGGCGGGTTGTCCTCAGGGACCGACGTGACCCGATTGCTGGACACCCAATCGACGGGGGGGCCCTCGCCGTTGCGGGTCCAGTCGCTGTACGCGCCTGCGCGTGGCGCCTCGGTCTCGAGCGTCTCCAGCGCCGGGCGGTGCGCGAGGTCGGTGTCGAACAAGATCTCAAGGCCGGTTCGTAACGCGCTCAGTTCCGCCCGCAGCGCTGCCAGATCGTCGGCGGCCTGAGCGCGCAACTCGGAGGCCAGTTCGCGACGCAGCTGGGACTCCACGGTCAGCTCGTACTCGCGGCGGGCCGAGATTTCCCGATCCAGCTGGAGGTCGTAGACCAGCTTCAGGTCACGGACCCGGGACCGATCCACGTCGCTTTGCCTGCGGTAGAGCGCCGAAACGAAGGCGCCGGCAACTGTGGCCCACAGCGCCAGGATGACAGCGAGCTTGAGAAGTTCCACCCGATTGGTGAAAACTAGTGCGGAGCTGGCCCCTATCGCGAGGACCAGCAACGCGGTCAAGAGCACCCAACCCGGCCCGCGGCCGCCGCGCCGGACCCGGGCGCCGCGGGACAGAACGGTCATGGCCTGACTGTACCTGTGCGAGGTCACTCCGCGTGCCGCGTGACTCCGGCGATTCTCACCTCGGTTAATCGGGGGGTTGACTGCGGATAATTGCCCGGCTCTCGCCAGCCCGGGCCGCTTAGTGGTCCGCAACGCCGGTGAGCGGGCTAGGTTTCCGCACCCTCGCCGTGCTCGGTCGGATCCTGCGGAGATTTGCAGCAATGCTGCAGCCACAGCGCGGCAACGATTAATGCCAGCGCGCTGACGGCCGCCACCACCGTTCCGGTGGTGTCCTCGGCGGCGACCCGCAGCCATGACCGCCGCGGCAGAAAGTACACCAATACTCCAACCCACCAACCCAGCATCAGCGCGCCCACCCAGGCCGATGCCTTGGCGACCATCACGCTGCGTGCCACCGTAAGCGGGTGCAACCAACCGGGCCCGGCGCCGATTTCGCCATCGCTGATCTTGGCCCGCACATGACGCGCCCACAGCGCCTCCCCGATAGCCATTGCCAGCAGTGACAGACCGGTCCAGACCGTGATGGGTGGAAACCACCGGTACAGCACGATTACCAGCAGATAACCCACCAGCCCAGCGCCGACCACCGCGGCCGTCAGGTCACGTTTCCTGGTCGGTCCCATCAGCTTTCC
>DATJBA010000064.1:0-11753 GCA_035515675.1 Mycobacterium sp. | reverse complement strand
TAACGGCGCCCGCCTCTACCTCGACGTGGGCAGCCATCCCGAGTACGCCACCGCCGAATGCGACAGCCTGGTCCAGCTGGTCACCCACGACCGGGCCGGCGAATGGGTGCTGGAAGACCTGCTGGTCGACGCCGAGCAGCGCCTGGCCGATGAGGGCATCGGCGGCGACATCTACCTGTTCAAGAACAACACCGACTCGGCGGGCAACTCCTACGGCTGCCACGAGAACTACCTGATCGTGCGGGCCGGCGAGTTCTCCCGGATCTCCGATGTGCTGCTGCCGTTCCTGGTCACGCGCCAGCTGATCTGCGGAGCCGGCAAGGTGCTGCAGACCCCCAAGGCCGCGACGTTCTGCCTTTCCCAACGCGCCGAGCACATCTGGGAGGGCGTCTCGTCGGCCACCACCCGCAGCCGGCCGATCATCAATACCCGCGACGAGCCGCACGCGGACGCCGAGAAGTACCGGCGGCTGCACGTCATCGTCGGCGACTCCAACATGTGCGAGACGACCACCATGCTCAAGGTGGGCACCGCCTCACTCGTGCTGGAGATGGTCGAAGCCGGTGTGCCGTTTCGCGACTTCTCGCTGGACAACCCCATCCGCGCCATCCGCGAGGTCAGCCACGACATCACCGGTCGCCGGCCGGTGCGGCTCGCGGGCGGGCGTCAGGCCAGCGCGCTGGACATTCAGCGCGAGTACCACAGCCGCGCCCTCGAGCATCTGCAGACTCGGGAGCCCAACGCGCAGGTCGAGCAGGTCGTCGACCTATGGGGTCGTCAGCTCGACGCCGTCGAGAGCCAGGATTTCGCCAAGGTGGACACCGAGATCGACTGGGTGATCAAGCGCAAGTTGTTCCAGCGCTACCAGGATCGCTACAACATGGAGCTGTCCGACCCGAAGATCGCCCAGCTGGATCTGGCCTACCACGACATCAAGCGCGGGCGCGGCGTCTTTGATCTGCTACAGCGCAAGGGCCTTGCGGCGCGCGTCACCACCGACGAGGACATCGCCGAGGCCGTCGACACCCCGCCGCAGACCACCCGTGCCAGGCTGCGCGGCGAGTTCATCAGCGCCGCTCAGGCGGCAGGACGCGACTTCACCGTCGACTGGGTGCACCTGAAACTCAACGACCAGGCGCAGCGTACGGTGCTGTGCAAAGACCCATTCCGAGCGGTCGACGAGCGGGTCAAGCGACTGATCGCCAGCATGTAACGAGGGTCTGTGTGCCGGAAGACGCTGGCCAGCCGATCGATCTAGGCTGGTGTTAATGGCGACCTCGAAAGTCGAACGGCTGGTAAACCTGGTCATTGCCCTGCTGTCCACCCGCGGCTACATCACCGCTGAAAAGATCAGATCTACCGTGGCGGGTTATTCGGACAGCCCCAGCGCTGAGGCGTTCTCCCGCATGTTCGAGCGCGACAAGAACGAGTTGCGTGACCTGGGCATTCCGCTCGAGGTCGGCAGGGTGTCGGTCTTGGACCCTACCGAGGGCTACCGGATCAACCGCGACGCCTACTCACTGGCGCCAGTCGAGCTGACCCCGGACGAAGCGGCCGCAGTAGCCGTTGCCACCCAGCTGTGGGAGTCGCCCGAACTGATCACCGCGACCCAGGGCGCATTGCTCAAGCTGCGCGCCGCCGGGGTGGACGTCGATCCCGACGCCCCGGTGGCCATCGCTTCGGCGGCTGGCGTGCCGGGTCTGCGCGGGTCGGAAGATGTTCTTGGAATCCTGTTGGCCGCCATCGATTCCCGGCAGGCGGTGCAGTTCCCGCACCGGCCATCGCGGGCCGAGCCGTACAGCACGCGCACCGTCGAGCCGTGGGGCGTGGTCACCGAGAAGGGCCGCTGGTATCTGGTGGGCCACGACCGCGACCGCGACGACACCCGCGTCTTCCGGCTCTCGCGGATCGGCGCCGAGGTCACGCCGATCGGTCCGGCCGCCGCGATCACCATGCCTGATGATGTGGACCTGCGCAGGATCGTGGCTCAGAAAGTCACCGAGGTGCCGACCGGCGAGCGGGCCCAGGTATGGGTCGCCGGCGGACGGGCCACCGCGCTGCGGCGCGCCGGAAGGTCGATAGCCACGCGGCAACTGGGCGGCCGCGACGGCGAGGTGATCGAACTCGACATCGGGTCCACCGACCGGCTGACGCGCGACATCACCGGCTACGGGGCAGACGCCGTCGTGCTAGAGCCACAATCACTGCGCGAGGATGTGCTGGACCGGTTGCGCGCCCAGGCCGACATGGGTGAGCTGCCGATATGACCCAGCTGTCGACCCGGCTGGTCCGGTTGCTCAACATGGTGCCGTATTTCCAGGCCAACCCGCGGATCACCCGGGCCGAGGCCGCGGCCGACCTGGGGGTGTCGGTCGAACAGCTCGATGAGGACCTCAACCAGCTGTGGATGTGCGGTCTTCCCGGCTACTACCCGGGTGATCTCATCGATTTCGAGTTCTCTAGCGACACCGTCGAGGTGACATTCTCCGCGGGCATCGACCGGCCGCTCAAGCTCACCTCGCCGGAGGCCACCGGCCTACTAGTGGCGCTGCGGGCGCTGGCCGACATTCCAGGCGTGGTCGATCCGGAAGCGGCGCGCAGCGCGATCGCCAAGATCGAGGCCGCCGCCGGTGCCGTCGGGCAGGTCGCCACAGCTTCGGTGGCAGCCGTCGACGAGCCCGCGCCGATCGAGAGTCGGGCCGCGGCCATGGTGCGGGCGGCGGTGCAGAACAACCACGCACTGGCCATCGACTACTACGCCGCGTCACACGACACCCTGACCAGCCGGATCGTCGACCCCATCCGGGTATTGTTGATCGGTGACCACAGCTATTTGGAGGCCTGGTCACGCGAAGCGGAAGGGGTTCGGCTGTTCCGCTTCGACCGGATCGTCGACGCCACCGAGCTGGGCGAGCGGGCCGCTCCCCCCGAACCTGCGCTGCAGGCGCCACCGGACACGTCACTGTTCGACGGCGACCCGTCACTGCCGTCGGCCAAGCTGCGGGTGGCGCCCTCGGCGTCGTGGATGCTCGAGTACTACCCGATGCGGGAGTTGCGCGAGTTGCCGGACGGATCGTGTGAGGCCGTCATGACCTATGCCTCTGACGATTGGATGACGCGCCTGGTGCTGGGCTTCGGGTCGGCTGTACAGGTGCTCGAACCGGCGTCGCTCGCGCAGCGAGTACGCGATGCCGCGGCGGCCGCCCTTCAGACCTATCAGGCCTTACGCATATGAAGGTCCAGGCGTGACGTTGCCGAGGACCCACCACGACGCGGCGAGCGCACACCGGCACTGGGCTGTGCTGCGGTAGCATCGGGAGGGAGTCTGGAGGTAATCGAAGTGGGCAGTCTTCAACCGATACACTGGCTGATCCTCGCTGTCGTGGTGATCCTGCTGTTTGGGGCCAAGAAGCTCCCCGATGCGGCGCGCTCGCTGGGCAAATCGATGCGCATCTTCAAGTCTGAGCTCCGTGAAATGCAGAGCGAGAACAAAGCAGAAGCCCCTTCCTTGGAGAACCCCACAGCCAGCCCCGCCACCCCCGTGGCGACCCCCCAGCAAGTGCAGTCGCAGCGAGTCGACCCTCCGGCGGCCACCGAGCAGGGTCACACCGAAGCACGCCCGGCTTAGCCCGGCACCATCGTCGCGGTGCCCGAGCGCCCCTGACCGAGCGTCGTGAAAGTTTTCAAGGTTTCAGCGCGCACCGCCAGCTTGCTGAAGCGGCTCAACCCTCGCCATCGGCGCAGCCGCACCAATCCCAACGCGACGATGTCGCTGGTCGATCACCTGACCGAGCTGCGTGCCCGGCTGCTCATCTCTGTGGGCGCGATCCTGCTCACCACGATTTTCGGGTTCGTCTGGTATTCGCATTCGATCTTCGGACTGGAGAGCCTCGGCGAGTGGCTGCGCCATCCCTACTGTTCGCTCCCGCAGTCGGCGCGTGCGGATATCAGCGCCGGCGGGCAGTGCCGGCTGCTGGCCATCGCGCCCTTCGACCAATTCATGTTGCGGCTCAAGGTCGGGATGACGACCGGGATCGTGCTGGCCTGCCCGATATGGTTCTACCAGCTCTGGGCGTTCATCACGCCCGGGCTCTACCAGAAGGAGCGCCGCTTCGCGATCGCGTTCGTGATCCCGGCGGCGGTGCTGTTCGTCGCCGGTGCTCTGCTGGCCTACTTCGTGCTGTCCAAAGCGCTGGGCTTTTTGCTGACCGTCGGCAACAACGTTCAGGTGACCGCCCTGTCCGGGGACCGGTATTTCGGCTTCCTGATCAATCTGCTGGTGGTCTTCGGGGTCAGCTTCGAATTCCCGTTGCTGATCGTCATGCTCAACATGGCGGGCCTGCTGACCTACCAGCGGCTCAAGTCATGGCGGCGCGGTCTGATCTTTTCGATGTTCGTATTCGCCGCGATATTCACACCCGGATCCGATCCGTTTTCGATGACGGCACTCGGAATAGCGCTGTCAGTGCTCCTCGAACTCGCCATTCAGATCGCCCGACTGCACGACAAGCGGAAAGCCAAGCGTGAAGCCGGAGCCCTGATCCCCGACGACGAAGCATCGGTCATCGAGCCGCCCTCACCGATACCGCAGCCGTCGTTCACCGCCGGGCAGCATGACGATGTCACCTAGACGTCGGTGCCGCACGGCGTGACCGAGCTGGCCGAGCTGGCGAGGTTCACCGCGGAACTGCCCTTTGCGCTCGACGACTTTCAGCAGCGGGCCTGTGCGGCGCTCGAACGCGGCCACGGGGTGCTGGTGTGCGCGCCGACCGGCGCCGGCAAGACAGTGGTCGGCGAATTCGCCGTGCACTTGGCGGTGGCGGCCGGCGGCAAGTGCTTTTACACCACGCCGCTCAAGGCGCTGAGCAACCAGAAGCACACCGACCTGACAGCACGCTACGGCCGCGACCGGATCGGCCTGCTCACCGGTGACATGTCGGTGAACGCCAATGCGCCCGTGGTGGTGATGACCACCGAAGTGCTGCGCAACATGCTCTACGCCGATTCACCTGCGCTACAAGGACTTTCCTATGTGGTGATGGACGAGGTGCATTTCCTCGCCGACCGCATGCGGGGTCCGGTGTGGGAGGAGGTGATCCTGCATCTGCCCGACGAGGTGCGGGTGGTCAGCCTGTCGGCGACGGTGAGCAATGCCGAGGAGTTCGGTGGCTGGATCCAGACCGTGCGGGGGGACACGACGGTAGTGGTCGACGAGCACCGGCCAGTGCCGCTGTGGCAGCACGTCTTGGTGGGCAAGCGCCTCTTCGACCTGTTCCACTACACCCACGATCAACCCGGCACCAGCCGCGAGCCGCGCGTCGACCCGGAACTGCTGCGCCACATCGCACATCGCCGCGAGGCGGACCGGATGTCGGATTGGCAGCCCCGTCGAGGGACCCCACGGCCGGGCCGGCCGCGTTTCTACCGGCCGCCCACGCGGCCGGAGGTCATTGCGACCCTGGACTCCGAAGGGTTGTTGCCGGCGATCACGTTCGTGTTCTCCCGGGCCGGTTGTGACGCCGCGGTCAGCCAGTGCTTGCGGTCGCCGCTGCGGCTGACCACCGAAGAGGAGCGCGCACGGATCGCCGAGGTGATCGACCACCGTTGCGGTGATCTCGCCGACTCCGACCTGGCGGTGCTCGGCTACTACGAGTGGCGGGAGGGGTTGCTGCGCGGTTTGGCGGCCCACCACGCCGGGATGTTGCCGGCGTTCCGGCACACGGTCGAGGAGCTGTTCACCGCCGGCCTGGTCAAGGCGGTGTTCGCCACCGAAACCTTGGCGCTCGGCATCAATATGCCCGCGCGCACGGTGGTGCTCGAGCGGCTGGTGAAGTTCAACGGCGAGCAGCACGTGCCGCTGACGCCGGGGGAGTACACGCAGCTGACCGGCCGCGCCGGCAGGCGCGGCATCGATGTCGAGGGTCACGCGGTGGTGATCTGGAATCCCGGCGAAGACACCACCGAACCGGCCGCGGTGGCCGGCCTGGCGTCCACCCGCACCTTCCCGCTGCGCAGTTCGTTCGCCCCGTCGTACAACATGACGATCAACCTGGTGCACCGGATGGGCCCTGAGCAGGCGCATCGGCTGCTTGAGCAGTCGTTCGCCCAGTACCAGGCCGATCGCTCCGTCGTCGGCCTGGTCCGTGGCATCGAGCGGGGCAACAGGATGCTCGGCGAGATCGCCGCCGAGCTGGGCGGGCCGGAGGCGCCGATCCTCGAATACACCCGGTTGCGCGTGCGGATTTCCGATCTGGAGCGCGCGCAGTCCCGCGCGTCGCGGCTGCAACGACGCCAGGCGGCCAGCGATGCGCTGGCCGCGCTGCGTCGAGGCGACATCATCAACATCACCCACGGCCGGCGCGGCGGGCTGGCGGTGGTGCTGGAGTCGGCCCGCGACAGCACCGACCCGCGCCCGTTGGTGCTGACCGAAAACCGATGGGCGGGGCGGATTTCGCCGGCGGACTATTCGGGCGCGTCGGCGCCGGTCGGGTCGATGTCATTGCCCAAGCGGGTGGAATACCGCCAGCCGCGAGTTCGGCGTGATCTGGCCTCGGCGCTGCGATCGGCCGTCGCCGGGCTGGCTATTCCGGCCACCCGCCGCACCGGCCGGGGCGGCCAGGATGGCGAGTTCCACGATCCGGAGCTGGCGTCGTTGCGGGCGCAGTTGCGTCGGCATCCCGCACACAACAGCCCCGAGTCCCAGATCCGCCAGGCCGAGCGCTACCTGCGCATCGAACATGACAACACGCAACTTCAGCGGAAGGTGGCCGCCGCCACCAACTCGCTGGCGCGGACGTTCGACCGGATCGTCGGGCTGCTCACCGAGCGTGGCTTCATCCAAGGCCCGTCCACTGATCCCCACGTCAGCGACGACGGCCGGTTGTTGGCCCGCATCTACAGCGAGAGCGACCTGTTGGTCGCCGAATGCCTGCGCACCGGCGCGTGGGCGGGTTTGAAACCGGCCGAGTTGGCGGCAGTGGTCTCGACGGTGCTCTACGAGACTCGGGGCGGTGAAGCCCCCAGTGGCGCGTTTGCCGCCGAGGTGCCCACCCAGCGATTGCGGCAGGCGCTGCAACAGACGTCGAGGCTGTCCACTGCGCTGCGCGCCGATGAGCAGACGCACCGGATAGCCCCGAGTCGTGAACCCGACAACGGCTTTGTCAACGTCGTCTACCGCTGGGCCCGGACCGGAGATCTGGCCACGGCGCTGGCCGCTGCCGACGCCCACCTTTCAGGCGGCACCGGTTCGCCATTGCCGGCGGGGGATTTCGTGCGATGGTGCCGCCAGGTGCTCGACCTGTTGGACCAGGTTCGCAACGCCGCGCCAGATGCCGAGCTGCGGGCTACCGCCAAGCGCGCTATCAACGACGTTCGGCGCGGCGTCGTCGCAGTTGACGCCGGGTAAGCTGGGCCGGAGCTACGGTTAGATCCAGTAAACGGGCCAAAGCAAAAGGCACTGAGGAGTAACGATGAGCGGACCGCAGGGATCGGACCCGGGCCAGCAATGGCAACCGCCGGGCCAGGGTGGCGATCAGTCCTCGGAACCGACCCACGTGTGGTCGCCCTGGCAGCAGCCGACCCAGGACGCGACGTGGCAGGCCCCGGCGTATACGCCACCTGCCGAATATCCGCGGTATCAACAGCCGGCTGAGCAGGCATACCCGCAGCAGTACCCCCAGCAGCCCGGCTACGGGCAACCTGAGCAGTTTGGTGCGCAGCCCACCCAGTACGCCCAACCCGACCAGTACGGCCAGTACGCTCAGCCGGGGCAGTACGGGCAGCCCGGCCAATACGGGCAGCCCGGCTACGGCCAGCCGGGCCAGTACGGCCAGCCCGGTCAATACGGTCAGCCCGGCCAGTACCCGCAGCAGTTCCCGCCCTACGAACAACCGGGCAAGAAGCGTTCGGCTGCGCTGATCGGCGGCGTGGTCGGCGTGATCGCCTTTCTGCTCATCGCGGTAGTGCTGGTGCTCTGTTTCTGGCAGCCCGGGTTTTTCGTGACCACCAAACTGGACATCAACAAGGCTCAGGCCGGTGTGCAGCAGGTCCTCACCGACGAGACCAATGGCTATGGCGCGAAGAACGTCAAAGACGTCAAGTGCAACAACGGCACCGACCCCGTCATCAAGAAGGGCGGCACCTTCGATTGCAGCGTCAGCATCGACGGTGCCCAGAAGCACGTGACGGTGACCTTCCAGGACAACAAGGGCACCTACGAGGTCGGCCGGCCGCAATAACTCTCACGCGGGCAGCGTGTCGAGCGCTTTCAGCAAGCGGGCAATCGACGACCCGACCCCCAGTTCGGTCGCCAGCTTGGTGCTACGTTCCGGGTCGGCGGGCACCAGCGGCAGCGCGTCGGTCGGCGTCGACAGCGTGACCGGCGCGTCGGTGGCTACCCGCACCACCGGGCCGGCTGCCTCGATGTAGTCGGTCGCGGCCAGCAGTTTCGCCCGCAGACCCTTGGCCATTTTCGATGCCGGGTCATACGCGGCAGCCAGGATCTGATCCAGCGAGCCGTGCTCAGCCAGCAGGGTGGCCGCGGTCTTCTCACCGACGCCCGGCACACCTGGCAGGCCGTCGGACGGATCGCCGCGCAACAGCGCGAGTTCGGCGTAGGCCGGTCCGGCCCGATCCTTTGGGACGCCATAATGTTCGGCCACTTGGGCAGGCCCGAACAAGGTGGCTTTGGCCAACCCGCGGCCCAGGTAGAGCACTCGCACCGGGACGGGATCGTCAGACACCACCTGCAGCAGGTCACGGTCTCCGCTGGCCACAACGACCGGGTTACTGCGTTCCCGCGCCGCCAGCGTGCCCAGCACGTCGTCCGCCTCGAAGCCCGCTGCGCCCGCCGTCGGGATCCCGAAGGCGTCCAGCAGCTCCATGATCATGTCGATCTGCGGTGTCAGCTCGTCGGGCACTTGCTCGATGTCAGGCTGGCCGTCCGGCTCCAGTTCGGCCACCCGGTGCGCTTTGTAGGACGGGATGAGGTCCACCCGGAATTGCGGCCGCCAATCCAGGTCGAGGCACACCACCAGCCGGCTGGGCCGCTGTTGGGTGATCACCACCGCCATGGAGTCGATGAATCCGCGCACGGCGTTGACGGGCCGGCCGTCGGGGGCGGTGATCGACGACGGTACCCCGAAATACGAGCGGAACCACATGCTCGGCCCGTCGAGCAGCAGCAGGGGTGCGGGCATGCCGGCTATCCTGCCAGCGCGGTTAGCCTTGCTGCCATGAATGCCCACCGATTCGACGCCGCGGTGTATGCCCGCCGGCTGGCTGCGGCAGCTGCCGCGACCGCCGAGGCCGGCCTGGCCGGCCTGGTGATCACCCCGGGCTACGACCTGCGCTACCTCGTCGGCTCGCGCGCCCAGACGTTCGAGCGGCTCACCGCGCTGGTTTTGCCGGCCTCCGGTGACCCGACGGTCGTGGTGCCGCGGCTGGAGCTCGCCTCGCTCCAGGGGTCGGCCATTGCGGAACTGGGCCTGGCGGTGCGCGATTGGGCCGACGGCGACGATCCGTACCAACTGGTGAGTGCCGCTTTGGGTGGGGCCCCTGCCGCGACTGCCGTCACCGATTCCATGCCCGCGCTGCACCTGTTGCCGCTGGCCGGCGTGTTCGGCGTGCCGCCGATCCTGGCCACCGGCGTGTTGCGCAAGCTGCGGATGGTTAAGGAGGAATGCGAGATCGACGCGTTGCGCAAGGCCGGTGCGGCGATCGACCGGGTGCATGCCCGGGTGCCGGAGCTGCTGCTCCCTGGCCGCACCGAGGCCGACGTCGCCGCCGACATCGCCGAAGCGATTGTCGCCGAGGGGCATTCGGAGGTGGCGTTCATCATCGTCGGCTCCGGCCCGCATAGTGCCGACCCGCATCACAGTTACTCGGATCGTGAACTGCAGGTTGGTGACATCGTCGTCGTCGACATCGGCGGTGCCTACGAGCCCGGGTACCACTCCGACTCGACCCGCACCTACAGCATTGGCGAGTTCAGACCCGATGTGGCGCAACAGTATTCGGTGCTGCAACGGGCCCAGCGCGCGGCCTTTGATGCGGTCCGTCCGGGCGTGACCGCTGAGCAGGTCGACGCCGCTGCCCGCGATGTGCTGGCCGAGGCCGGCCTCGCGGACTTTTTCGTGCACCGTACCGGGCACGGTATCGGGCTATCGGTTCACGAAGAGCCCTACATCGTCGCCGGCAATAATCTGACTTTGGTTGCGGGAATGACATTTTCCATCGAGCCGGGCATCTACTTCCCAGGCCGCTGGGGTGCCCGCATCGAGGACATCGTCGTCGTCACCGAGGACGGCGCGCTGGCCGTCAACAACCGGCCGCACGAACTCATTGTGGTGGCCGTGTCCTGACAGGGATGACACCGTTGCGAGTGAGTGATCTTTAGTGGTCACGCGACTTGCACCCCGTCTCGGGGTTGTTCCCCGGCCGGGTGGCCGGTTCCCTTCCGCGCTTCACGGCCACCTGCCCGGCTAGGCCGGGTCTTACGGTCGGCTCCACGCTTGACGGCGGCCCCGACTGGGCCGACGACGCTAACGGTGTTCTCGTAGCGTGCGAGGTTGATAGATGCGTTGTCGTCGCGCTGATGTGGCGCTGCCGAACAAGCGTCGCATTGCCAATGTTCGGCCCAGCCGATGTCGTGCACATGCCCGCAGGCATGGCAGGTTTTCGACGACGGGAACCAGCGGTCAGCAACGACCAGCTGCGACCCGTACCAGCCTGTCTGATAGGACAGGTGGCGGCGCGGGGTGGCCAGGGCTGCGTCCGACAGTCCACGCCGCCTGGCGCGGGCACCCGACAAGCCCTTTTGCCGCAACATCCCCGCAGCGTCCAAACCGTCAACAACGATCCGGCCGTGGGTTTTGGCCAACCGTGTTGTCAGGACGTGCAGGTGATGAGTGCCGATGTCATTGACCCGGCGGTGCAGCCGGGAAATCTGCAGGGTGCACGCGCGGTAGCACCGCGAGCCTTTCGTGCAGCGCGCCCGCGCCCGGCATAGTTGGCGCAGCTCACGCAACGCAGCGTCGAGCGGTCGCGGGTTCTCGACTTGTTCGCTCACGACACCGTCAGCGGCGGCGACCGTCGCCAAACGCCGCACCCCGACATCGACACCAACCCGCGAACCAGGTAGCGCCACGCTGGGTTGCTGGGGGCGTTGGACACGCACCCGCACGCTCGCGTCCAAACGAGTGCCGTTGCGGGGCACTGAGATCGCTAGCACCCGCGCCCGCCCGGCACGGATGAGGCGTTCGACGCGGCGGGTGTTCTCGTGCGCGCGGACGGTGCCGATCACCGGCAGCCTGAGGTGGCGGCGGTCGGGCTCGACCCGCATCGCTTCGGTAGTGAAGCACACCCGGTCACTGTCGCGGCCTTTGCGTTTGAACCGCGCGAACCCGACCCGTTTCCCAGCGCGCTTGCCCGCGCGGGAGGCCGGCCAGTTCCAATACCCGTCCACCGCGCCCGTGATGGCGTCGGCGTAGGCTTCCTTCGAGCATTCGGGCCACCACACCGCACCGGTCTCAGCGTTGACACACACGTCGTCTTTTACTGTGTTCCAGCGTTTCCGCAGCACCCGAAGGGACGGCTTCGCGGTCTTTATCCCGGCCGCGTGCCACGCTTGGATATCGGCTTTCAGGGTGGCCACGGTCCAGTTGTATGCCTTGCGCCGCGCGCCGAAATGCCTTGCCAGCGCCCTGGCTTGATCCTCGGTCGGGTCCAGCGTGAACCCGAACCCCTGCACACAC
>DATJBA010000063.1:0-26527 GCA_035515675.1 Mycobacterium sp. | reverse complement strand
AGTCTCGTAGATGCGCAGGGTGGCTTTAGCGCCGAGCGGGTGTCGCCCTACCGTGGGTTGGTGCGTTGGATCGTCGACGGTATGAATGTGGTCGGGAGTCGCCCTGACGGTTGGTGGAAGGACCGCGGCCGCGCCATGGTCGCGCTGGTGGACAGGCTGGACCGATGGGCGTCAGTTCAAGGAGACGACGTGACGGTGGTGTTTGAGCGGCCACCGTCCACCGCCATCACCTCATCAGTGATCGAGGTAGCGCATGCGCCCAAGGCGGCCGCGAACTCAGCTGACGACGAGATCGTCCGGCTGGTTCAAGTCGACGCCCGACCGCACGAAATCCGTGTCGTGACATCGGACAAGGCGCTGACCTACCGGGTCCAAAGCCTGGGCGCATCCGTTTTCCCGGCGGAAAGCTTCCGTGACCTCATCGATCCGCGCGGCCAATGACTGCTGGCAGCGGCGGCCCCGCACCCAACCGGGTCTGCGAACTCGCGCACATTGATATCCCGATCATTCGGGCGCCGATGACCTACATCGCTGGTGCCCCGCTCGCCGCGGCGGTGTGCCCACGCCTGATTTGGCGAACGGTCAGCCCACCGCCGCCAGCGCCGCGTCATAGTTGGGCTCCTGTGCGATTTCTGGCACCAACTCCGTGTATGCGATGTTGCCGTCGGCGCCAATCACCACGATGGCCCGGGCGAGCAGTCCGGCGATCGGACCATCGGTGATGGTCACGCCGTAGTCCTCGCCGAAGCTGTCCCGGAATGCCGACGCCGTCGCGACGTTCTCGATGCCCTCCGCGCCGCAGAATCGCTTCTGCGCGAACGGCAGATCTTTTGACACGCACACCACGGACACACCGCTTCCGGCGGCGCGCTCGTTGAATGTCCGCACGCTGGTAGCGCATACGGGTGTGTCAACGGACGGAAAGATGTTCAGCAACACGGGCTTACCGCTGAACTGCTCGCTGCTGACCACGCCCAGATCGGCGTCGGTCAACTTGAAGGCCGGGGCCGGAGATCCGACGGCAGGAAGCTCGCCGACAGTGTTGATCGGGTTTCCACGCAAGGTTATCTGTGCCATGGGCACAGTCTGCCAAGGCCGGCAGGGCCACCTTGGGTCAGGTCCCCGCAAGGCGGTGATCGTCGACTCAGAATTGGCCGCAGTTGGGTGTGGTCGGCAGGCCGTTGAAGCGGGCGGCGATCCATTGCATGGCCGGCTCACCGTCGACGAGCGCCGTCAAGATGTCGGTCGGTTGGTGCCGGTTTTGTTGAGAAATGGCGGCTCTCGTTGGTGTGGAATTCGACGTCGGCGCCTTGGGCGCACCAGTCGCGGCCGAGCTGATTGGCCGCGGTCCACGGCACCACCGGGTCGTAGCGGTTGCTGTCGATCAGCACCGGCGCGTTGGGTTTGTAGCGTCCGATGCGTTGCAGATCGAGCAGGCTGCTGAACGGCTCCTGGTTGGCCAGTTGGTTGAGGTCTTTATTGAAGTAGGGCTTCAGGTGACGGAATGCGAAATCGAGTTGGGTTTGTGCGACGCACTGGCGCGTGGTCGACTCGAGCATGGCCAGGCCCCGGGGAGCCAGCTTGGAGCGGATCGCGTCGGCAGCTTCGGGATAGGCGCCGATGAGGCCGTTGAGCAGGTAACCGATCACACCGACCAGGACGCTGCCGTCGAGGTAGGGCATTATCTCCTTGAGGTTGACCGGCGGAGCGCCGGCGTAGGTGCCGACCACGTGCAGTTCGGGTGCGTAGGACGGCGCCAATTCGGCGGCTGAGGCCGTCGCACCGCCGCCTTGGGAGTATCCCCAGAACGCCACCGGGCGGTGTGGATCCAGGGATGTTCCCGGTAGGTGCATGGCCGCGCGGGCGGCATCGAGAACGGCCTGGCCCTCGGCGAGGCGGTTCACATGTGCCTCATCGCATCACGTCTTACCGATAGTCTCAGCAGGCTGGCATCTGCCTAACGACCGTTAGCTCGCCATGTGACGCTAACAACAGCGACTCAATACGGTCAAGAGGGCCACTTATTGACTATTTTTGCTGCACTGCTCGCAACTCGGGACGCGGGAAGGTTCCGGGTTAGCGTTGGGGTAGCCGCCCGACTTACGGACGCTCGTTAGGATGGGGATCGATCCTCGTTGAGTATCCCGGTATGACGACGAAAGGTGAATGTGGTGCCCCAAATCAAGTCGGCGGAAACGGTGTCGCCGCTATTGCCTGACCGTGTCACCGCCGACGGCACCCGCCGCCGTTTGCTCGAAGTGGCGCTGACGCAGTTCGCCGAACTCGGGTACCACGGCGTGTCGGTGCGCGATATCGCCGCGGGCGTCGGTATCAAGGCCAGCTCCCTCTACGCGCACCTGCAGTCCAAACAACAGCTTCTGTTCGAACTGTCGCTGCAAGGGCATCTGGAGCATCGCGACCACCTCCAGCGAGCACTGCTGGAATCGGGCTCCGACCCGCGTGACCAAGCCGAGCATCTCGTTGCAGCGCATACACGCGTACACGCCGCCTATCCCCTGCTCAGCCGCGTGTGCAACCGTGAACTGGCTGCACTGGCACCTGACAACCGAACGCAAGTTGAGGCTGTGCGTAACCAGTCTGGTCAGATGATGCTCGACGTCATCAGGCGGGGCAGCGAACTCGGGGTGTTCACCATCCCCGACCCCTGGCTGGCAACCGCAGCCATCGCCGCGATCGGCATGCGGGTCGCCGAGTGGTGGAACGACGACCTCGGCTACCGCATCGACGACGTCGCGGCAACCTACGCGCTTTTCGCACTCCGCATGCTCACCGATGACCAAGCGGCGCAAACCGGTTGAATGAATTCGTGGCCGGAAACCTACGTCAGACCACTTTTACACCGCTCCTGAGACGTCACCGCGCCTGCCGCTCGCTCAGCTTCGGTCTTGGTGAACTTGCCGACAACGGAAACACTTGAACGTGTTTCGGCTCGTCTGAATGGAGATATCGAATGAACGTGTTGGACTTGTTTGACTTGCATGGCAAGAGGGCCCTGGTAACCGGGGCATCCAGCGGTATCGGCAAAAAAGTGGCGCTGGCATATCTTCAAGCCGGCGCTCAAGTGGCCGTTGCGGCAAGGCATTCCGAGGTTTTGCAGAAGGTCGCCGGAGAGCTCTCCGCAAACGGTGGCAAGGTCGTGCCCATCTGCTGCGACGTAACCCAACCAGACCAGGTGACCAGAATGCTGGACCAGGTGACCGCGGAGTTGGGTGGCATCGACATCGCGGTCTGCAACGCCGGGATCATCACAGTGACCCCGATGCTGGACATGTCGCTGGAAGAGTTCCAGCGCATCCAAAGCACCAACGTCAATGGCGTATTCCTGACAGCCCAGGCAGCGGCCCGGGCAATGGTGAGGCAACGCCACGGCGGGGTCATTATCAACACTGCCTCGATGTCCGGCCACATCATCAACATCCCGCAGCAGGTGGGTCATTACTGCACGTCCAAAGCGGCGGTCATTCACCTGACCAAGGCCATGGCCGTGGAGTTCGCACCGCACAAAATCCGGGTCAACAGCGTCAGCCCCGGCTACATCCTCACCGAACTCGTCGAGCCTTTAGCGGAGTACCACCCCCAGTGGGAGCCGAAAATACCGCTCGGCCGCATGGGCCGGCCTGAAGAACTCACCGGCCTATACCTCTACCTGGCCAGTGAGGCGTCTAGCTACATGACCGGTTCCGACATCGTGATCGACGGCGGATACACCTGCTGTTGAGTCAGCAGAAAGTCACCGAACGACGCAGGAGCTGCCCTGACTTGGGCTCAGGCCGGACTGCCTTAGCCTGATTTGCGTTGCAGCTCAATGCATTACGAGCCGCTGATGATCCACTCTCGTGCTTGCTCGATCTGCCCGGCGGGAAAATGCCGGATCTCGGCTGACACAAAGTGTGAGCCCAGATGCTCGGCCACATCCGCGAGGTGCGAGTCGGTGACCACCGCGAGTTTCTTGAGGTGCTTCTGATGATCCCGAACGAAGCGGAAGTGGGTGACCATCGCCCCGAAACTGTCCCACCCCGGGAACGACGGCGCGCTGATAATGAGGCCGGCAAGGTCGCCATGGGCCTCGATCTGGGGGTCAACCGCCTTGGCGAGTTCGACGAAGTCGTTCTTGTCGAGCGCAGACTTTGGTCGCACCTCTAGGATGGAACGCTCGGTGTCCAGGTCGTATTCGATCATGGCGTGCTCCTAGACGATCGTTGTGATCACGGGCTGAATCGCCAACGGCGACGCCGTTCATGGTCCCCTCAGCCGGCATCCGCGGATAAGAGGCCAAAGTCACCGACGAAGAACACCGGCCGTGCGGCCTATCCCTCTATCTGACCGGAGATCCCACGCTCGATGCTGGCCTGTGTCGTGGACGGCAACACGATGAGGCCATTGAGTTCTTTACGGGCCAGGTCGTAGGCATTCTGGCGTTCCAGCGGCGCCGCAGCGGAGTCCGATGCGACCCGCAATAGGCTCTGAGCGCGCGCAATCCGCTGCTGGTCTTGCCGTGAGAAGTCGTTGCGGCATCTGCGTATCGCCTCCGCCTCAGCGACGTTGAACGCGGTCACGTAGTCCTCAACGGCGGCCAGATACTGCGCCGCGGCTTCCCGGTCATCGAGGAGATCTTCGGCTTTTACGGGGCGCAGGAACTCTGCGCGGAGCTTGGCTTTGTGGAAGCCGATCGTGAGCGGATCGCGCATGTCGGTCATGAGTGGGAAGTCGAGCAGCTTGGCAAAGTCGAGTTCGTACTCGAGCCATCGTGTGTCGGTGCGGCTGTGCTCCTCCAGGACGCGTCTGAGCGACCGCCACTGGGCGGCTTGATTATTGCCCGAGCGTCCGGTGGGCACGGTCGGCGCGTCTGCTATTCGCGCCCGATCGGAATCCCGCGCTTCCTCGGCTCGCCGCTTGTTGGCAGCGAATGCTTTTACTGCAGCGATGGTCGCACCTGCCAGCGGCAGGATCACAATCAGAAGCTCCGCCAACCGGAATAGCAAACCCACATGGCCAGGATGCCACCACTGTGCCTTCCGGCAAGGGCTCGGCCGTAGTTCCAGCCCGGGTAGGCATATCCGAATGACCAACCACTCGTACAACGGGGGCTTGGGTCCCTAGCGCCGGCTTGCGCCAAAGTTGTCGGATTGAATTTGTCTGGCATTCAGCTTACGTTCACCGAATCTTAATTAGGGAAGTCGGTAACCCGCCATGAGGCACCGCATCAGGGCCCGAACTACAAGTCCGGCAAGCGTCGGGAGCGCGTCGTTCACCTCACCGTCGGGTCGGCCAGCAAGCGGCGCACTTTCGGCCGTGCCCCGTTCATTCCGGACCCGACCTCCGAGTCCACCCGCACCGCCGGCAAACCAGCCTGCGCCGCCCACGACGCCAACCTCGCTACCTGACGATCTAAATCGGCCTTCTGGTCATGCGAAGACACCCGCGCATACAGACCGACACCACCCGCGGCCGCATCAGCAGCTGCGGTCTCCGGTTATACCAAGATCAACCGACCCACCTTCTGCGCTGGAACCGGCGGGTTTCCCGCCCGATACCAGCGGTACTCGCAGTCGCCACATGAATACCTTGAGCCTGCGCCCATTCCATCAGGTTCACACACCCAGGCGATTATTTAGAGCATGCGTTTGCTATCTCCTACATGTTCAAACAGCAGCAGTTGCCAACTTCAGAAACGGCGGTCCGATAACCAATAACGGGGATTGCTGCCGAGTTGCGCGAACTCGCCGAACTGCACGATGCAGAAGTCCTGACCGACGAGGAATTCAACGAGCTCAAGCGACGCGTTCTGGCTCTTTGAACCGCTAACGCACTCCTAACAGGCCACTGAGATATTGGGCGCGGCAGGCTCGGCGGGCCAGCTTGCCGCTGGTGGTGCGCGGGATAGCACCGGCTGGTAGGAAACGCACGTCGGAGACGGTTAGACCATGTCGGTGCGACACGGCGGCCCGGATCGCCTTGATCGCCGGCTGCGGATCGTCGCGGCTGGTGCCGGCCGCCCGCTCGGCGATGATCACCAGGCGTTGGCTTGAGGCATCTGAGCCGGGCAATTCGTTGGCCGGCACGGAGAACGCGGTTGCATATCCACGGCGCACCATCGGCGAGGCTGCTGCGACGGTGGCCTCGATGTCCTGCGGGTAGTGATTACGGCCGTCGATGGTCACCAGATCCACGATTCGGCCGGTGACGTAGAGCTCACCGTCGAGATACACGCCCAGGTCTCCGGTTCGCAGCCAGGTGCCTCCGACATCCGAGCCATCAGCGTGGCTGCCTTCCCCGAGCCGCGACTGCAGTTTGGCGCCGAACGTGGCTCGCGTTTCATCGGGCAGCCTCCAATAGCCCCGACCAATGTTGTTGCCCTGCAACCAGATTTCGCCGACCTCACCGTCGGGCAGTTCCGTCTCGGTAGCAGGGTCGACGATGACCGCCCATTGGCTGCGAGCTACCCGACCGCAGGACACCTGCGCCACGGCATTGGGGGCATCTGCCGCGACACGTACCGCATGGCCGGCGCCCAGTTGTTCGCGGTCGAGATACACGGCGGTTGCCTCGGCGGTGGGATCGATGGTCGCGACGAATAGGGTCGCCTCCGCGATGCCGTAGGAGGGTTTGAACGCCGTACGCGGTAATCCGTAGGGCGCGAACGCCTTATTGAAGGTCCTAACCGCATCAATGCTGACCGGTTCGGAACCGATGATCAGCACCACATTGCTGAGGTCGACGTCGTCACCCTGCGCGGGCAGGCCACGTTGTGCGGTCCACTCGTACGCGAAGTTTGGCGCGGCGGTGACCGCGCGGCCTTGCCGCGACCCGGCAGCCAAGGCATGAATCCACCGCAGCGGCCTACGGACAAACGCAGTGGGCGACATCAGAGTGGAGTGTCCGCCGTACACCGCGGGAAAGCCGATCATCGACAGGCCCATGTCATGGTAGAGCGGTAACCAGCTGACACCGTGAGTGTTCCGGTCCAGCAGGTCGATCGAGAGGATCATTTGCACCAGGTTGATGCCGACCGCCCGGTGGGTAATCTCCACGCCGACCGGGGGTCGTGTCGAGCCCGAGGTGTACTGCAAGTGGGCGACGTCGTCCATGCCGAGCTCGGTAGGGACGAACAGCTCCCCCGCCGAGTCGGGTATCTGATCGATGACGATGACTTGCGGCCTTCGAAGCTGCGCGAGGTTGGTCAGAAAATTCTCAACCGCGTCTTTTGCCGCCGTTGTCGTTAGTACGACCGTGGGCTCCGAATCGCGAAGCGCGGTATCGAGACGTTCAGCATGGCCCGGCAGTTCAGGTGCGAACAGTGGCACCGCTATGGTCCCGGCCTTGACCGCCGCGTAGAAACCCGCAACATAGTCGATGCCCTGCGGCGCGAGGATCGCAACCCGCTCACCGCGGCCCGCGGCTTGTTGCACGCGCGCGCCGACGGCTCGCAGGCGGGCACCGAATTGGGTCCAGGTCACCTCTTCGGCATATCCGTCTACCGCGCGGCTGTAGTCCAGGTAGCGATACGCCACGGTGTCGCCGACGTTCGCGATGTTGCGGTCGATGAGAGATATCAGGGTGGCGCCTGGCGGCAACGTGACGTCGCCCTTGGTATCCAGGCAGTCCTCGATCTGTAGCAGGCCAGGGACACCCACGGCATTCTGCCGGGAACCGCAATCCATCAGTGCAGTCTAGGCAACGCATTGAGCCCGTTTGCGGAAGCGCACACCGATGTTGTTTTTCCATGGCTTGTGACGGCGTCGGCGACCGGTTCCGCCTTAACGTGTCCATGAATTCCAGCGATCCAGCTAATCACGCGAGGGTTAAGCGCCGCGGAAAGTCCTCGGATCGAGGGACTTTCACCGTCGACCACCCCTGCTGGAGGTGTGCATGGACGTTGGGCTTGCTAGCGTTTGCAGCAGATCAGGCCAGCGGCCCGATCGCCGAGGGCGCCCGGTTCAGCGGGTTCGGTCAAGGCGTGTATTCGGTTGGAAGGAGAGCCACCGGATGTTGCCACCGGATGTCCCCTATCGCGCGTACCGCTTCGCCTGCGGCCGCGACCGCTGTGGCGGCGCTGGCGGTAATAGCGGTAACCATGATCAGCGCTTGCTCGTCCGGCGGTTCGCCCAGCCCGGCCGCTGGCAACGGTGCCGCGGCTGCGCGACCACCCGCACCCGCTGCCGCCCCGGCCCCCGCGGTGATCTCACTAGTCGGAGGCGGCACCACCTACGATTGCGGCACCCAGCCCACCATCACTATTAGCATGTAGTCCAAAACAGCGTGCAGCCTGCACCCAAGAGGTGCCTGGCACCGTGGCGACGGGAGCCTTCTGGTCGGCGGTACCTGGCAGCGGTGGCGGCGGTTGCATCGGCAACGTGTGTGGCGGTGGTCTGTACGGCCTTCCGAGCTGGCCCAGGGCCGAGCACCTTGAGTTAGGGTTCGAGCAACTCGACAGCAAGGGGATCTCAATGGCCAAGCTCAGGTTTGGATATTTCATCGCCCCATTCCATCGGGCGGGCACAAATCCGACGCTCGCGTTACAACGTGACTTGGAGTTCATCCAACATCTCGACGCCCTCGGCTTCGACGAAGTCTGGTTGGGCGAGCATCACTCGGCCGGCAGCGAGATCATCAGCTCGCCGGAAATTTTCATCGCTGCCGCCGCCGAACGCGCCAAGCGTATTCGGTTTGGAACCGGGGTCATCTCGCTCGCGTATCACAACCCGCTCTGGGTCGCCGACCGGTTGATGCTGCTGGACCACCTCACCCACGGTCGCGTGATCGGCGGGGTAGGCCCCGGCTCACTACCCACCGACTCGGCAATGATCGGACTAAACCCCACCGACACACGCGAGCTTCTCGAAATCAACCTTGACATCGTCGTTCGATTGCTGGCGGGTGAGACCGTGTCCGCCAAAACCGCCACGCACCAGCTGTTCGACGCTCGTTTGCAGCTTGCCCCGTACTCCGACGGCGGGATCCCGCTTGCGGTGGCTGCGGTCGCCTCGCCGACCGGCGCGCGGCTGGCCGGCAAGCACGGCATCGGCCTGCTGTCCATTGGGGCGACGCTGACGATCGAAGGTTTCAACGCCCTTTCCTACCACTGGGGGATCGTCGAAGAGCGCGCGGCGGCCTTCGGCACGCAGGTCGACCGCAAGAACTGGAGCCTTGTCGGCCCGTTCCATATCGCCGAGACCTACGAGCAGGCACGCGCCGACGTGAAATTCGGCATTGAACCGTGGTTCCGCTACTTCCAGCGGGTGGCCGCGTTCCCCCAGATGACCATGCCGGGTGAGCGACTCGACGAGATGATCGACATCATCAACGACAACGGCGTAGGTGTTATCGGCACACCGGAGCGGGCGCGGGCCCAGGTACAGCGGCTATGGGACCAGTCCGGTGGCTTCGGCTGCATGCTACAGATGGGCCATGAGTGGGCCAATCCGGCCGCAACCAAACGGTCCGCCGAGTTGTTCGCCGCTGAAGTAATGCCGCATTTCCAGGGGCAGGCGCAGCCGACGTTGGATGCCGCGGCGCGCGCCAGCCAAGTGCGGGATGACCTCGCGCAGACGCAGCTACAGGCGATTGAGCACATGACCAAGAAGTATGAGAGTGAAAAGCGTCCTACTAATACTGGCTGACCTGGTGTTTTACTGAGCGTCCGGCGTGGATATCCTTACGTAGCGCCCGTTCACAGCAAAGAGGATACACTCACGTGAGGTCGGCCCGACCATGCCCGATCACCCACTGTCGTCGTGGCGGGCTTCACCACCGCGGCCAAGAAGTGCGATCCCGAGGCCGACGGCAGCGCCGTCGTCGGCTTGGCCGATGAAGTTCGCACCCCGCCGGACCCTTCCACATCACCGCGTCAGCGACCGCGAAAGCGCGGCTCCCGCTTCTCGACGAACGCCAGCGCCGCCTCCCGGTGGTCCTCCGTAAGCCCGGTGTGTATATGATGCCTGACCTCGAGGTCCATGCACTCCTCGAGGCTGCCGTGCACTGCCCGGTTGAGGTTCTCCTGGTGGGAGCCTCACCGCCCGCTGATGCTGCGGGCTCTTGGCGACATCGACACCGAAATTGACCCTCGCTACCACATCGTGGGCCATCTGCTAGCAATGGCGAACCTCGGCGCTCAACCGCACCAGCGTGGTGGGGTCGCCGGTTCGCCTGCACGGCAAGGTGTTTGCGGTCGTTGAGGGGAACGCGAGTACAGTAGCTCCGATGGCTGTCGCCCGGTCGAATGAGCGGATGATCGCCGGGGTCGCCGCCGCGTCCGTCTCGCTCGGGGTAGCCCAGCTGGTGGGCATCCCGTTCGGTGCGCGGGCCGATGCGCGTGCTGCGATCGGCTCAGTGGTCGTCGACATGACACCGGGGCCCACCAAAGAGTGGGCGATTCAGACCCTGGGCTCTCTGGACAAACTCTTCGTGGCCGTCGTCGTGCTCGTGATGATCGCCACGATCGCTGCAATCGCGGGGACCCTTGAGACTCAGCGCCGCCCGCTCGGCAGCGCCGCGATCGCCGCGGCGAGCGTCCTCGGATGCATCGCAGTGCTGTCGCGGCCAGGTGCGACTGCACTCGACACCATCCCCACCGTCGCGGGCGCCGCCTGCGGCGTGGCGGCCCTACGCTTGCTCACCCGTCGGTTCTGGCCGGGCCTGGGAGACCCCGAAGACAGAGCCGACCACGACGAGCCGGACGCCGGCAGGCGCAGGTTGGTCATGTTCGGATTGCTCGGATTCGGAGTAGTGAGTGGCGTGGTGGGTGCGGTCATCACGCGGTTGGTCCATTCGGTGGCCGCTGACCGCGACAGCTTCACACTTCCCCGACCGCGCACATCGGCGCCACCAATACCTGCTGATGTGCAACCCAACGGCGTTGCGCTACCGAGGTTTGTCACCGCCAGCGCCGACTTTTACCGGGTGGACACCGCACTCAGTGTTCCCCAACTCAGCCACGGCGACTGGCGGCTGCGCATCCACGGCATGGTGGACCGCGAAGCCACCTACAGCTTCGCCGACCTCGCCAACTTCGACGTCGTCGAAATGGTGACCACGTTAACCTGCGTGTCGAATCCCGTTGGAGGCAGTCTGATTTCGACGGGCGTCTGGACGGGCTACCGGCTGGCTGACCTGCTGGCGACGGCCGGCGTGCACGCGGACGCCGATATGATGCTCTCGACGTCGATCGACGGGTTCACCGCCGGCACGCCGGTGGAGGCGCTCACCGATGGCCGCGAGGCGCTCTTGGCGGTCGGCCTCAACGGTCAGCCGCTGCCGATCGAGCATGGCTACCCGGCCCGGCTGGTAGTGCCCGGGCTCTACGGGTACGTGTCGGCCACCAAGTGGGTCGTCGACATGGAGCTGACCCGCTTCGACAGAGCAGAGGCGTACTGGACGCGGCAGGGCTGGGCACCGCGTGGACCCATCAAGACCGAGTCGCGGATCGACGTGCCGAAAGGTGGTCAGAAGGTGCCGATGGGGCCGGTGGTGTTTGGCGGTGTCGCGTGGGCACAGAATCGTGGCGTGCGGGCCGTGGAGGTCCTCATCGACGATGGCGTGTGGAAGCCCGCTGCACAGGGCGCGAGCTATTCCAACGAGACGTGGCGGTTGTGGAGCTTCCCCTGGCAGGCGAAAAGCCCTGGGAAACACACCATCACCGTGCGCGCCACCGACAACACCGGAGCTGTCCAAACTGCAGATCAGGTTGGTGCCGTCCCAGACGGAGCCACCGGCTGGCACACGGTGGACTTCACCGTGGCAGAGACATGAAGCACTATTTCGACGAGAGTCTCCGCCAACTAAATACCGCAATCACGATGCCGATCAGCACGGTGATCGGACCAATGATGGACCAGGTCGTGGTGTTGCTCATCGGGCTACCACCAAGCACTCCGAATCCCTGGAGCGCCCAGATCAGACCGAACACTGCGACGATCAACCCGACCGCGAATGTAACGACGAAAGCCCTTCTCATATAGGGATGCTAAGCGCCGGAGAGGGGATGTCGCGCCTTGACCCAGCAGACCGCGCAGGCCATGGCCGATTCCAACGATTTCGCAGGGTCGGCTGGATCGCCACGTGGTTCGCACAATTCGTCAAGGTCGGGTGTGGCTGCCGACGATGCCCACGCCACATAACCACTGGGACGCACGAGTAGCGCCGTCGCCTCCGGCCGTCCAGCGGCGACGCACAATATGACCCGAACGAAGTGCGGGATCTCATATTCGAGCGATAGCGGCTTCTCAGCCTGCAGCTAGCAGCGAGGCGCAAACCTGAAGGATGACCACTACCACCCCTCAGCACCAGTGCCATGAAAGCCATGCAGCCGGCGCGCGGCGTCGGCAATTGCGAATACTGCAACTGATTTTCGCCGGCGCCGCGGCCATCGCAATGCTGGCGCTATTCGATGCTGCGCGCCCCGATACAACAGGAACCATGCTCGGATCAGGGTCAGTGCGCCTGACGGACATGGCTGTTGATTTACCGGCGCCGGCCAGCGGTCCCTTCGGCCAAATCCCCCGGACGCCACCGAACCTTTCCGGCGGGGGCGGCTTCGCCGCCGATGATGACAACGATCAAGCTCAACAACAGGAACAGCAGGCCCTACAGCAGATGCAAGAGTCCGAACAGCAGGCCGAAGAACAAAACGAAGAGGCCGAGCAGCAGTTCGAAGAAGGCATGCAGCAAGCTCAAGTGGACGAGCAACAGGCCAACGACCCGTAGTCCTGTATCAAAGCGTGGCGGCCGCTTGGTGCGGCCGTCATGTACTATTTGAAAAAGCTTGATAATCAACGTGATTACGGGGTGGTCTGCTGATTGCCAACCGGTCGTAGCACAATTGGGAGATGCGGGCGAGAACCTGAGGACAGCGTTGCTTCTACTGAAAGCACGGGCTCCCGAATACGATCAGTGGTGGCAACGGCGTGGCCGCTACGATGACGGCCGAGACTCGCGGCTCATCTACGGATCTGTGGTGTCGGGGCCGCTCATATAGAGCGAAAACCCTTATACCCCAGGGGGAAACGCTATCGTCCGCCTCTCGAGTCCCGCTCGGCCACCTTCACCAGCCGACCCCGCAAAGCCCAGGCCCCCCAACGCGGCCCCGCATCACTGGGCTGCCGCATTCGGCGTTAAGCCGACCCCGTCGAATTAGACCTACCTTGGCGGGGCTGGGTGACCCGTCCCGAGAACTCCCTCGAAAAACGAGCTGGCGCCGGCTGCGTGCCGGCCGCGGCCAGAGAAATCGGCAAGAAACTCGTCGCGTTTGCGACGGAACTCGCCGGGTTGCTGCCCCACCGCCGTTGGACGCGCTGTCTACCCTTCCTTGATGATCAGCTTCCCCAGCGCTACCCGGTCGGGCTTCAGCAACTCGGCGATGCGCGGGTGGTTCACGTCGGCGACGACGATCTCGCCCACCTCCTGGTAGACGTCGCGGAAGATGCCATGGGACTTCATCTTCTCGGTCTGATAGAGGTTGTCCTCGGTAGGGGTGACGTAGTGCACCGCGTCGGCCTTGAAGCGATGCACCAGCCAGAGGTGGATCAAGGTCATCAGACGCTTCTTGCGGAGCGGCTCGGCGAACGTGTTCTGGTCGCGCACCGACAGGATGCTGCTGCCGTGCCGGTCGTGCATGGGATCGAAGATCACGTTGGCGAGCTTTTCGCCGCCCTCCCCATAGATGCCGAGCTCAAGCAGCTCCGAGCCGGCGCGGTGCGGCCGCAGCTGCACGCGGAGCTTCTCGCCAAGCTGGTAGTGCTCGCTCCACATCGCCAGCCATTCCTCCAGCAGCTTCTTCGGCACCTCGGTCTGCACGAGATGCTGGACCTGGGTGGAGCCCTTGCCCATGGCCTTGGTGGTCGCCGTGCGCCCCGAGGAGGCGAGCAGTGCGGCGTCGACGCGCGGGCCGCCGACCAGCGTTTGCGGTGTGCGGTAGGGCGACTCGACCAGGCGCAGCTTGCGCTGCAAGCGAGCCAGCGCCAGCATGCCGTCCTGCCTCAGGGCGGTGGCGAACTCCTCGGCGGCGACGCCGTCGACCTGGTGCCCGCCGTAGGTGATGAAGTTGAAGACGAAGCCCATCTTGCCGAGCTCCTCCGGGAAGCGCCGCATCTCCTCGTCGGTCATGCCGGTCGTGTCCCAGTTGAACGACGGCGAGAGGTTGTAGGCCAGCATCTGGTCGGGGAACTCGGCATGGATCGCGTCGGCGAACTGCCGGGCGTCGGCGAGATCGGCCGTCTTGGTCTCCATCCAGAGGATGTCGGCGAACGGCGCCGCCGCGAGCGACTTGGCGATCGCATAGGGAATGCCACCGCGGATCTGGTAATAGCCTTCGGGCGTCTTCACCCGCTCGCAGTCCCATCCGACGTTGGCCCCCAACTCCTTCGCCTTTTCACTGGCAGTATGGAGCGACGCACGCTCGGCGAACCGCCGCCACTCCGCGGCGCTCATGTCGAGCTGTTCGCCTTCGCTTTCGCGGAATTCGAGCAGATCCGCGACGGTCTCGCTGTAGGTATCCAGCCCGGCGTCCTGCTCCCAGACATCGACAAACCGCGACTCGACTTGATCGAAGACAGCGTCGATCGATTGCACTCCGTCCTGCCGCCACGCCGCGGTCGCCTCGGCGACCAGGTCCAGGATTCCTTGGCGCTCCAGCCAGGCTTCGGCAGCGGCGTACTCGCCCTCGGGAAATGCGTAGAGGAGGTGACCGTTCAACTCGGTGACTCCCAGGTCGTGGAAGCGTCGCATCAAAGCCAGGAGGCAGCCTTTATAGGAGGGAATCTTCAGGTTGGTGGCGCCCAGGAGGAACGGCTGGTCGCGCTCGTCGGCGCGGCTGTCGATCAGGTTGGCCGCCTCGGCGTCCGTGCGTGCGACGACGATGCCGGGCACCCGCATCACGTCGAGCTGGAAGCGGGCGGCGTTGAGGCGCTTGATCTGCTCGTCCGAAGGCACCAGAACCTTGCCGCCCTGATGGCCGCACTTTTTCGTGCCTGGGCGTTGGTCCTCGATGTGGTACCCGGGCACGCCGGCCTCGACGAAGCGGCGGATCAGGTTGCGTACGTGCGGGTCACCGCCGTGGCCGGTATCGGCGTCGGCGATGATGAACGGGCGGAAGTCGTGAGCCGGGGCCGCGGCGCGTTCCGCCGCGCTCATGCGCAGGCGCAGGTACTGCTGATTGCGGTCGGCGGTGAGCAGTGCGCGTACCAGCCCGGCGGCCTCGTCCGGCACCTGACTCAGGGGATAGCTGGCCAGATCGGGCCCCGGATCCTCGCTGGTGGAGCCCTTAGCGGAAGTCGCCCAACCGCCGAGGTAGATAGCCTCGATGCCCATCCGTTTGATGGTCACTGCCTGCCCCGGTGAGTAGGGACCGAACGTCGTGATGCTCTTTTTCGCGGCGAAGAGCTCGCGCAGCCGGTCATAGAATGCCGCCGCCGCGTCGCGCGCCACGGTGTAGTCGGTGGGGATTGTGCCGCGTTGCTCTACCACTTGGCGAGCCGTGTAGAGACGGGTAATCCCGGCAAAGCGCGAGCCGTCGAAGTATCGCTGCGTGGCGGTGACGTCTTGTTCGAATGGTGTCCGGACCTCGGTGTCCGTGTCGATGATGGCCATGGGCTTACGCTCTTCTTTCAGCTGATCCCCCGATCGAGAGTCTATCTCCGGGGATGACGCTTCAATCAGGGGCCAAAAGACCCAAGCCGAAACTGTTGTCACATGCCGTCACTTCGAGCGCTCTAGACCGCCGGGCTCAGCCTTGGCCGGCAGTGCGCTCCAATACTTTTCGACTAGTGAACGATGCCCGGATCGCAGCCCGCACGTCCTTTCAACCAATCCCGCTGGCGTCGGATGAACTTCGCGTCGACGGTCTTGCCGTGACCCGGGACATAGACGGCTTCGGGCCCGCCGATTGCGAGGAGCCGATCAAGCGTTGCCGGCCAGGCCGCCACGTCGGAATCGGCGTCGATTGCAGGGTCGGCGGACTCCTCGACAAGATCCCCGGTGAACACCACGACCCGGCCGTCGTCATCGTCCGTCCCGGGCGCTACCACTACTAAGTCCGAAGTGGTATGGCCGCGGCCCAGGTAGGCGATCGTTACGATGCGGTCGCCGAGGTTGATGACGGCGTCGTAGATCCCGTGGTGCGGCGGACGCAAGGCCGCGATCGCGCGGTCGATTTCCGCAGCGTCCGCACCGTATTGCAGCGCGTCGTCGCGAATCTCGTCGGTCGCCGACGAGAGGTATTCGACAACCTCGGGCGCGCAGTAGATATCGGCTTCGGCGAACATCGAGGAACCGAGGACATGGTCGAAATGCTTGTGCGTCAACACAACATGGGTGATCGAGCGTCCGGCCAGCTGCCGAACGTCGGCGTCAATCGCCGCCGCTTCGGCGAGCGTGGTTCCGGTGTCAACCAGCAGCGCTCCGTTATGCCCGCGCACCAGCCCGACCGTGACGTCGCAGGACGGCAGCCGACAGCGATGCACCTGGGCGGTCAACCGTTCCCAGGCGAAATGCACCTATAGGACGGTAGCCGCATCGGGTGACGCCGGGTTCCTACACGCCCGCAACGGGCCATGCGTCGGAAATAGTTGACATGTCGGAAATACCCGACATATATTGCCAGTCGTGGGGCCCTCTGACCGGATCTTTCTCGCGCTGGCCAACCCGGTGCGGCGGGAACTGCTGGAGATCCTCACTCGGCAGCCGCTGTCCGCGGGGGAACTCAGCGATCGGTTCGAGCTCAGTCGTCCCGCTGTCGCCGAGCACCTCAAGGTGCTGCGTGAAGCCGGGCTGGTCGCCGACGAGCCGCAGGGCCGCCGTCGCATCTACCGCCTGACCGCAGAACCACTGGCGGAGCTGGGTGAGTGGCTGCATCCGTTCGAGAAGTTCTGGCGTGCGCGGCTGGCCCTACTCGCCGAGGCCGCAGAGGAGCTGGAATGACAGAAACGCCAGTACCTGCAACGATCCGCGTAGACCAATTTGTCGCGGCGCCACCGGCGAAGGTCTGGCGATTGCTGACCGAGCCCGAGCTGATACGGCTGTGGTGGGCCGAAGGGCACGTGGCTGCGGTGGTTGGCCACCAATTCACTCTCGACATGCCGGGCTATGGCAAACAAGCGTGCAAGGTGCTCGAGGTGGACCCACCGCACCGCTTCGCCTACACCTTCACTGCAGCCTGGACCCTCACCTGGCGCCTCGAGGCGGAAGGGACTGGTACCCGGGTGTTCCTGGAGCACAGTGGCTTTGACCTGCACGACAAACGAATGGCCGAGGCCTTCAATCGCATGGGCTCCGGGTGGCGCGACATCGTTCTCCCCCGCCTTACTGAGGCCGCTGCAGGAGCTTAAGCGCCACTCGCAAGTGCCGTGACCTATGGGCTGCCTTGCGCGCAGTCGTTGGCTATGGTTTGGGCATGGCTGTCACCGAGTCCCGTGAAGTTGTCATCGAGGCGACACCCGACGAGATCCTGGACGTATTGTTCGACCTCGAGTCGTTGACCGAGTGGTCCTCGGTGCATCAAAAGGTCGACATCCTCGAGCGGGACGACCAGGGGCGCCCGAGCAAATCTCGGCAAGTGGTCAAAATCGTGGGCGTCAGCGATGAGCAGGTGCTGGCCTATTCCGTTCATGACGATGGTGTGAGCTGGACGCTGGTTAGGGCCAAACAACAACGAGCGCAGGAAGGCCGCTACACGCTGACCCCCGAAGGCGATTCCACCCGGGTCCGCTTCCAGCTCACCATAGACCTAGTCGTGCCGCTGCCGGGATTCCTGATCAAAACGGGGGCCAAAGGCCTGATGGACACGGCCACCTTGGGCCTGCGCAAGAGGGTGCTAGAAGTTAAGAAGCGCGGCAAGTAGTCGCGATCGTTGACCTGCCGCCCGGACCCCGACCATGTGGACGCACAGCACCGGGCCGAACTGGTGTCTGCGTCTGCGAAAAACGGGTGCTTCCCGATCCATGGCCGGCGAGCGACACTGTCTTGTATGGAATCGACAGCGGCACGCACATCTCACCGAATCGCATCGGCTATCGCGGGCGTGGCACTCCTGGGTGTGCTGGCCGGCTGCGGTGGCCACGGTGGCAGTCGAATGACGGCGCTACTCGCGCCGAAAGTGACGACGGTCGGTCGGACTATGGCACAAGCGCCTGCCGCCGGGCCATTGACGATCACGAGCCCCGCCTTCGCCGACGGTGCGCCGATCCCGGTGCAATACACGTGCAAGGGGGCCAACATAGCGCCACCGTTGGCGTGGTCGGCGCCATCGGGGGCGGCACTCGTTGTCGACGACCCGGACGCCGTCCGCGGACCCTACGTCCACTGGATTGTGACCGGAATCGCCCCCGGTTCCGGCAGCACCGGGGATGGTCAAACTCCTGGTGGGGGAATCAGCCTGCCGAACTCCGGTGGCCAGCCCGCCTACACGGGGCCCTGCCCTCCGGCGGGCACCGGGATACACCACTACCGGTTTACCCTCTACCAGCTTCCTGACACGTTCCAACTCCCAGCCGGGCTGGCCGGAGCGCAAGCGGCGCAGGCGATAGCACAGGCCGCAACCGGACAGGCCCTGCTTACCGGAACGTTCGGAGGCTGACGTATCCGGGCAGGCGGTTGCCGGTTATCCCTATATTGGACGTGTCGCTGACGACAGGTCGTCGATTGCCTTATACGCGGCGTTTTAGCCGGGAGTGAACGTAATGCCCGGGCCGCCATGGCATCCGGCGCCGCCGAGGTAAAGGCCGTCGATCGGAATCGGAAGGTCGAGGAAGCCTTTGGGCCCAGGGCGATTTGGCCCAATCAGATCCGGGTGCAGCAGGCCATGGCAGAAGTCGCCGGCAGGTGCCGCGAACATCGTTTGCATGTGGTAGGGCGCAAACGTGATGTGGCGTATCACAATGTCTTTGAAGTTGGGGGCAAATCTGGTGATCTTGTCGATAACACGTTGTGCCATCTCATTTTTGAGTCGGCCACGCTGGTCGCGGTTGACTTCGACCGGGAACGCGTATGCGAACGCGCTTGCCGCGTGCTTACCGGGCGGCGCGAGGCTGGGATCGTGGATCCGGAAGAGCAACAACTGTAATGGGGAAACTGCCAGCGCGGCATCGTTCCGGGAGCCGAAAATACCGACCGACTGTTGCATTCCGGCCTCGTTCAGAAACTCATAGGGCGGGGCGAACTCGGGAAGACCATCGAGGGCGAAGTGGATTTGCACGAACGAAGCGCGGTGGTCGCGACCAGACACCCGCGAGGCCAGTTCTGCGGAAACGTGTTCGGGCGCGATCAGCTCGTTGAGTGTGACGTCCGGCGCCAAGTTGGACACCACGATCGGCGTGGTCAGCGTCGACCCGTCACGTAGCCGAACCCCGGTGACCGCATCATGGTTAACCAGAATCTGCTCGACCTTGGTACGGAATCGCATCTCGCCGCCGTGGGAGACGAAGAGCTCACGCAGATGCTCGGTGAGTGCGCCGATGCCCCCTTTGAGTTTGGTCATCATCGCGGTGCTGTCGTCGGGCACCGCAAGGGCGAACGCCAAACAGGTGGCGCTGCCCGGTGTATAGGGTCCGCGGTAGGTGGAGTTGACGGCCAGAAACGCGAGCATCCCGCGCATGACCGCATGCTTTTCCTTGTCGGGCAGGAAGCGATCGATCACATCCATCGCCGAGCCGAACAGCATTTCGTGAATCGCACGGCGTTCGGCCTCGTTGCTCGCGCAGGCGTACATCTCATCGAGGGTCTTGGGAGGTTTACGAACATCGAAACGGCCGAGCGCCCGGGCGGGCCCTTGGCTCCAGCCGATCAATTCGGCCATGCCGATGACGGCCTCCAAGCCATGCTTCTCGCCGAGGTGCGCCATCAGCTGCAGTGGGTCGCGGTAGAAGATCATCGGTTCTTCGCCGGACTCCCCGATGTTGGTCGACATCACCTCGGGTTCCACCGTGGGCAGGGTGTCGAGTCCGAGTTCTTTGGTGATTTGGCTTGCCGTGGGGAACTGCACCGAACCAGCGATCTGGCAGCGGAAGCCGTCGATCAATTCGACTCTTGCCGCCATGCCGCCTGCGTAGGTGTTGGCTTCCAGGCACACGGTGCACAGGCCCGCGCGTTGCAGAATCGCCGCGGCGGTCAGCCCGTTGTGCCCGGCACCCACCACGAGTGCGTCATAGTCCGTCCTGGAAATAGTCCTAGTCATGGTCCTGGCCCTGGTCCTCCGTCGGGTTAGCGCGCGACAAGAATTTGTCAGTCCTGACAAATTTTGGACCGCTGCGATACGATCGGCATGACATGATCGCGCCGACCAACCGTCATGAGCTACGCCGACGATCGACGCATGAGGCACTTCGCCAAGCTGCGTTAAAAAGCTTCGCCCGCAAGGGATTTGCGAATGTGACCGTAACCGAGCTGGCCCGCGAGGCCGGCGTCACCGAGCGCACCTTTTTCCGGCATTTCCCGACCAAGGAGGCGGTGCTGTTCCAGGACTACGAGACGCACTTGGAATGGCTGGCCGAGGCACTTGCGCAGCGTCCGGCCGCTGAGTCGCTGTTCGATGCGGTGCTGGCCAGCGTTGCCGCGTTCCCGCACGACCTCGAAGGGGTCCGCAAGGCCGCGACGGCCCGCGCCGAGTTGATCAGCGCCGACCGTACTGCGAGCCATCTGCAGGTGGTGCAGTCTTCGTTTGCTCATGTGCTGACCGAATTCGTCAGGAGCCGCAACCCGGACGTGGTGAACATCGATCTCGCCGCCGAGGTCGCGGGCTCCGCACTCGCGGCGGCGCTTGTTGCGGCAGTGGAGAATTGGGGCCGCAATGGCTGTGCCGGGGACCTCGGCGAAGTCGTGGCCACAAGCCTGGAGCTGGTTCGCTGCGGTTTGGCGCCGCTGGCTTGACCAGTTCGGGCGACGGGTTAGCTCCGATCTCCGGTAGCGAGGCGAAGCAACCCGCGGCGTAACCCGTCGTCACGTTGTCCGGCATCGAGTTCGACCAGGGCGATCTCGGCGATCGCCGCGACGAGGAGCGTGGCGATCGGTTCTGGTTGCGCCCATCCGAGCGCTACAAAAGTCGGGCAGCATCAGAGCGGCCGAGTGTTCGTTACGGGCCGCGACCGAGTCGGTCAGCCCGGCCTCTGTGCGTGACTGGACGAGGAGTGCTTTGGTAGCGGGCTCGGCCAAGCACCCGTCTTGCGGCGGTGATCGCCGTTATCACCGGCGCGTCCCGCGGCATCGGTGAAGCGACCGCACGCCGACGAGCTATTGATTCCGGGCGGGTCCGGCACAGATATGAAATAGGCTGCTGGCCCCGGTAGGCTCCTGTTCTATGGGGTCTAAAGCGGGAGCACCTGTTGCGGCGCGATTGGCCGCCGCAGGGCTGGTCCTTACGGGCTGGGCTTGCTGTGTGGGTGTTGCCGGCGCCGATCCGCAGCCGACGCCGCCGCCTGCACCGACGACGACTATCGACCACGACGGCACCTACGCGGTCGGGACCGACATCGCGCCTGGCACGTACAGCTCGGCGGGACCTGTCGGCAACGGTACCTGCTATTGGAAGCGGCTGGGCAACCCCGATGGCGCCCTCCTCGACAACGCCCTAAGCAAAAAACCGCAGGTGGTGCGGATCGAGCCGACCGACAAAGCGTTCAAGACGGACGGTTGCCAGCCCTGGCAGCAGAACCCCGACGGCGATGCACCTGCTGACGTGCCTGGACCGGCCGCAGGAGCCCAACTGCAAAACAGCCTCGGCATCCTCAACGGGCTGCTCGGTCCGAATGGACAGCAAGTACCCCAATCCTGAGGGGTCCTGACAGGGGCTTGCTGCTGTGGCCAGTGCACAACAGATTGTCGTGGTTGGTGCCGGTGTAAGCGGATTGACCTCGGCCATCTGTCTGGCCGAAGCGGGCTGGCCGGTGTGGGTGTGGTCGGCCGCAATGCCGCAGCAGACGACCTCGGTGGTGGCGGGTGCGGTATGGGCGCCCCCGCGGCCAGCGGAACGTGCTGTCAAGACGCTGGGTTGGACCGAGCACTCCCTGCGGGTGTTTCGCGAACTGGCCAATGACCCAAGCACCGGGGTGCGTATGGCACCGGCGCTGGCCGTCGGCGAATTGACTGCGGCCGAGGCGATGTCGTCCGCGGCCAAGCTGATCCCCGATCTGCGGCCGGCTGACCCGGCCGACATCCCCGAGGGCTTCGGTACCGGGTATCGCGCCACCCTGCCGATGATCGACATGCCGCAATATCTCGACTACCTGACACAGCGGCTGACCGCGGCCGGCTGCGAAATCGAAACGCATCCTGTGCGGTCGCTGGCCGAGGTCGCCGAGACCGCACCGATAGTGGTCAACTGCGCGGGCCTCGGGGCGGGAGTGCTGACGGGCGACGACACGGTGCGGCCGCTGTTCGGCCAACATGTTGTCCTGACCAATCCCGGTCTGCAGCAACTGTTTCTGGAGATCAACAACGGCCCGGAATGGATCTGCTACTTCCCCCACCCGCAGCGCGTGGTGTGCGGGGGCATCAGCATCCCCGGCCGTTGGGACACCACCTCGGACCCCGAGGTGACCGACCGGATCCTGCAACGTTGCCGCCGGATCGAGCCGCGGCTTGGCGAAGCCGAGGTGATCGAGACGATTACCGGGCTGCGCCCTGACCGTCCGTCGGTGCGAGTGGAGGCCGAGCCGCTCGGCAGGGCGCGGTGCATCCACAACTACGGGCACAGCAGCAACGGCGTCACGTTGTCCTGGGGTTGCGCGCGTGACGTGGTGCGCCTGGTGAACGGTGATCGTTAACTGACGACGACGCCAGGCCCGCTGAGTCCTCAGGTGAGAGTGCGGCGGCCGACGTCACGAACCGCCAGCGACGGCACCCAGCTCACGATCGACAACACGATCGCGGCCCAGATCGCGGTCCACCAGAAATGGTCGATCTGCAGTCCCCAGTGGGTGGTGTGTTCGGTGATCCACGCGGTGATCCACAACATCAACGCATTGACGACGACATGGAACAGGCCAAGAGTCACGATGTACAGCGGGATCGACAAGATCTGGACGATCGGCTTAATGAACGCGTTGACCAGACCGAAAATCACGGCGACGACCAGGACGATGCCGACCCTCTCCAGCTTCGTGTTGCCGCCTACGAAGCTCATCCCGTGCACGAAGAGCGTGACGATCCACATGGCAAGTCCGGTCAACGCGGCGCGAATCAGAAAAGAACCCATGTCGCGAGATCCTGCCACCGGAAGTCCTCGAAAGTCGCCGTTGGCGCCCAATTAATGCGGGACAGCTCATCTCGCCTGACCCGGCGAGGTACCGAGCCGGTTTAGTTCAGGCCGTAGAAGCGCTGTGCGTTCAACCCGCCGATCTTTTCGCGGGCCTCCTCGCTGATATCCGTGCGGGTGCGCAGATGCTTGGTGCTTTCCGGCCATTCGCCGTCCCAATGCGGGTAGTCGCTGGCGAACATGATGAAGTCGGCACCGAGCACGTCGATCACGCCGGGCAGGATCGGTTCCTCCGGCTCACAGGTCACCCAGATGTTGCCTGCGGCCAGATAGTCGTGCGGATCGCGGCGCCAGCCGCGCTCGACCCAATCTCCGCGCTTCTCGAAATGCTCGTGCAGGCGATCGATTAAGAACGGGACCCAGCCCGCGCCAGCCTCGAGGAAGGCGACCCGCAACTGTGGATGGCGCTCGAAGACGCCGCCGGAGACCATCGCCGTCATCGCCGTCATCTGGTCGAACGGAAAGCTGATGCAGTGCACTTGAATGTAGTTGGTGAAACGGTCCACGCCGATCTTCGGCAGATGCATGCCTGGGGCGCCGTGAATGCCAAGCGGCATCCCGAGTTCGACGGCGGCGGCGTAGAACGGGTCGAGGTCGGGGTGGTCGAGGTTGCGGGTCTTGAGTGCCGGCGGGACGAGAGTCGCCACCAGCCCGAGGTCTTTGGCATCGGTCATGACGTCGATGGCCACCTGGCCGTGCTCGATTGGAGTCACAGCGACGCCGCGCAACCGGCCGCCCAACGGCGCGCAGAAATCCGCGATCCACTGGTTGTAGAGCCGAGCAAATCCCGCGGCGAACTCGGGATCCTCGAGACTGGGCGCGCACAGCCCCAGGCTCGGATACAGCACCATCGTGTCGAGGTGATCCCGATCGGCGTCACCCAGCACGCCTTCGGCCGACCGGCAATTGATGCCGGGTGCCTTGCTGATCCCGTGCTCGGGCGGACAACCGGCGCCCGGGCCGCGGTCCTCCGGGTAGTTGCGGCCTTCAAACGTCAACCGCGGCCGCCCGTCAGTGCTAAGCCTGACGTGCTGCGGCCAGCGCTTGATCGCTTCGCTCGTCAGCGAGGGGCCCTCGGCGACGTGTCCATCGGCGTCGATGATGCGCATGTATCCGGAACCTACTCTCGCAGATTGCAGGTTCAAACGCATCGCGCCATCGCGCCGGGTGCGCCACGATGCTGAGGTGACAACACAACGGATCACCGCCGATCAGCGAAATTCATTCATTGCGGCGTGGCTGGGCTGGACGATGGACGCCTTCGATTACTTCATCGTGGTGCTGGTCTATGCCGACATTGCAAAAACCTTCCACCACAGCAAAGCCGAAGTTGCGTTCGTCACCACGGCCACTCTGGTCATGCGTCCCGTGGGCGCACTGCTGTTCGGGCTGTGGGCTGACCGGGTCGGCCGCCGATTTCCGCTGATGGTGGACGTAGTGTTCTACTCCGTCGTCGGATTCCTGTGCGCGTTCGCGCCCAACTTCACCGTGTTGGTGATCCTGCGGCTGCTGTACGGCATCGGCATGGGCGGCGAATGGGGGCTGGGCGCCGCGCTCGCCATGGAGAAGGTTCCCGTCGAGCGACGCGGCTTTTTTTCGGGGCTGCTGCAAGAGGGCTACGCGTTGGGCTATCTGCTGGCGAGCGTGGCATCGCTGGTGGTGATGAACTGGCTGGGTTTGTCGTGGCGCTGGCTGTTCGGCCTGTCCATCATCCCGGCTCTGATCAGCCTGATCGTCCGGTACCGGGTGGAGGAATCCGAGGTCTGGGAAGTCGCGCAGGACCGGATGCGGCTCACCAGCACCCGAATCCGTGACGTGGTGCGCGACGCTGCGATCATCCGCCGGTTCTTCTACCTGGTGCTGCTGATGGCCGCCTTCAACTGGATGAGCCACGGCACCCAGGACGTCTACCCTACCTTCCTGACGGCGACCGCTAACCATGGTGCCGGCCTGAACAGCGCGACCGTCAAGTGGATCGTGGTGCTCTACAACGTCGGCGCCATCATCGGCGGCCTGTTCTTTGGCACGCTGTCACAGCGGTTCAGCCGCCGCTACACCGTCGTCTTCTGCGCCCTGCTCGGGCTGCCGATCGTGCCGCTGTTCGCCTACTCACGCACCGCGGCGATGCTGTGCCTCGGCTCGTTCCTGATGCAGGTCTGCGTGCAGGGCGCCTGGGGTGTGATCCCCGCGCATCTGACCGAACTGTCGCCGGACGCCATCCGCGGCCTCTACCCCGGCGTGACCTACCAGCTCGGAAACCTGCTGGCGGCATTCAACTTGCCCATTCAGGAACGCCTGGCCGAGTCGCACGGCTATCCCTTTGCGTTGGCGGCGACGATCGTGCCGGTGTTGATCGCCGTCGCGGTACTGACACTGATCGGCAAGGACGCCACGGGAATTCGCTTTGGCACCGCCGAAAGCGCTTTTCTCCCAATCGAAGTGACGTGATCTAACCGTGTCCTGGGTCGCTGAGTATGCGCCGCAGCAGGTGCATCGCCGCCGTCGTCGAGCGCTCCCGGATGTCGGATCGGTTGCCGGGGAGCCGCAGTGTCCGGGTGTCCGTGCGGCCGTCGGCAAGCTTGACGGTGAAACATACTGTGCCGACAGGCTTTTCCGGCGTTCCACCGCCCGGGCCAGCGATTCCGGTGATGGCGGCAGCGGTGTCGGCGCCGAAGCGCCGCAGCGCGCCTGCTGCCATCGCCTCCGCCACCGGCTCGGACACCGCGCCGTATGCCTCGATCAGCGCCGGGTCGATGCCGAGCAACTGTGCTTTGGCCTCGTTGGAATAGGCCACTAAGCCGCCCATCACATAGTCGGATGAACCGGGCCGGTCGGTCAGCCGTGCTGCCAGTAGCCCCGCAGTGCAGGATTCCGCCGTCGCTATCCGGCGGCCGGCCAGCAACCGCGCGACCAGATCGTCAACGCCCGAGCCGTCTTCGGAATAGAGTTGTTGCCCATGCTTTTGGCGCAGCAACTGAGTCAGCTGCGCGTAGACGTCCTCGGCGTCCGGCTCGTAGCGCGTGACCATTTCGATTTCGCTGCGTCGTAAGCAGGTGGTGATCTCAAGGCTGTCGAAGCCTGGGATAGTTTTTTCAGCGCCGCGCAGTGTTTGGGCCAGCCCCGACTCGGGCACCCCGAACATCCGAATTATCTTCTGGCGGTACACTGTTCGGCTGGCGATCGCCAGCTGTGCCGCGGAGGTCTCGATGGCCCTGCGCCACATCGGCTGAAGCTCGCGCGGCGGTCCCGGAAGCACGATCACCGTCGGCT